>DYPL01000103.1 GCA_020719945.1 Turneriella parva | reverse complement strand
ACCCCACGCACCCCCAAAAAAGACATGCCATCTTGACTAAAAAGCATGATCTGGATTATCAATGAACGCGCGCAAGGCAGCAATACTGGTATTTTTTGCATGGTTACCCATACAGGCGGAGACAATAGAAATAATCCGCGCGGGTGAGGCCACGTATCTCGAAGCAGAAGAAGCAGGAGGAATCGTTACCCTCACCGGTGGAATTATTCTGCGCTTCTCCGATAAAGAAATCCAGTCAGACACCATTCACTATCGGGCAGAAACGGGAGAAATTTTTGCGGAAGAAGGCGTGGTGCTGCGCGATGCGTCTGGAGAGATCACCGGAAAATCTCTCATCTATAACGTAAAAGCGGGCAGGGGAACGCTGTACAGATCGCGCATCAATCGCGAAGGATTTGTCATTGAATCGGTTTCCATACACATTGCGGAGGAAGGCTATGCGCTGCAAAAGGCAGAAGTCACAAGCTGCACGGAAGCATCCCCCCATTATTATTTTCGGGCAGATAAAATGTATCTTTATGAAAGTGGCGATCTCTTCGCTGTAAACGTGATTACTTACGTGGGACACACGCCCGTGTTCTACCTTCCCGTTGCGATCAGTAAATACGAAGGAACTGGAATTATCACGCAGTTTGGGCAGAGTCGGCTGCGCGGGTATTTTCTCCAGAATACATACCGCCACAACGAAAAGAATCCCGTCCTAATTTTGCCCGAAACCATGGAGATTACGGGAGACTGGTATGACTACGGAGGAGAGTCTATCGGATTGTCTGCCACCCGCAGGGAAAAAAATTATCACTACAATCTGCTTTTTTCCATGGCCCGGCGCGAAGCCACAGAAATCGTGAACGGGCATCTCACCGACCGCGTTCTACAGGATGACGGTTCGCGAAGCCGCGAGTCGGATCTCTGGAGCAGAGCAAAGGCCGATGCAGCCACTTCGTTTGCTCATGGCTCTCTGCTCTCTACCATTACAACCGATGTCGATTACGCAACGCATCGCAATTACGACCAGGAGTTTGGCGAGCGCGTATTGCCGCAAACGACTATTGAAGCTGTGTTCTCGGATTCTTTATTGCAGGGAGAATCCCTGCTCAACACCATCCATTACAATGTGGGCTATTCCCTGGCCCATCCCAATCTTACGGCAACGGTGACAGCAGGGCGCTCATTTTTGTGGGATACCACGGGCAGCGAATCGTATATTCCGCTACGCGACACTGTTCCAGCCCATTCGTTACGGGGTGCGTGGAAGTTTCCGCTGCAGGGACCGGCTGAAGCCATTCTGATTGAACAGAATCTTGATGGGCTGTACAGCCGGGAATACAGTTACGGCGATCTCGTGTTTGAACAGATTCGCGAGAAAGAAGAATTGCGCGCCGGGCTGCTCTTATATCCGCTTTCGGGGCTCTCTCTTGTACCCTTTGCCGGCCCTGGCTTTTCGTGGAGACAAACCGGGGAGTCTGCCGAAAACAGTGGCTTTGAACAGGAAGACAAGCGACAAAACTATTTGTATGGTACAACGGGGCTCTCCGCCAAATGGCAGGGGAAATACACGGATGCGCATGCTCTCTACAGGGCAGAACTGTCTGCCGTTGCGCAGGAAAAAGATCCGGATTTTGGGGATGAGAGAAAGCATACCCTGCACGCCGACTTCTCGCTTTTTCCCTGGCATATAGTTCGCCTTTCCGGCTCCACGCTGCGGGAAATGAGAACCAATGTGCTCGCAACAGAAGAGAGTCGATACAGATGGGCGCGGGCCTCCGCGCTCAGCCGCTTTGATTTTAGGCACGGTTTTCCGGAAAGTAAATTTGGAATTGCGCCATTGCATTCCACGCACCAGGAAATTCTTGCCGAAGTCTCCCATGAATATTCTCCGCGCTACCAGACACCAGTGTTTACGCGCTACAGCGGCATGCTGCGCTTTGGTGGCTACACTCTGCCTGGAATATCTGGTGTAGATACATTCTGGGTAGGTGGAAAATGGATGCAGAACCATGTGCACCAGAGAGCCACCCAGGCCGCTCTGTCCCTTGGTTTTACGATTGCGTTGCATCCATTCTGGAAACTGAAGATGGAGGGCGAGTCGCTGGCAGAGGAGGCTTGGCGCTACTACGCAGAAGGCAGCGAGCACCTTGAATTTGTAGACGATATTGTAGGCGGCTTTACGGGTGGAGAGACCGTCATGAATATTCACTATCTGCATGCTGCCATTATCCACGATCTGCACGATTTTCTGCTGGAACTCAGCTATGACCTCTCCCGCAATCCCTATTATTACGGAACCGGTTTAAGAGAAAGCCAGACATTCCACGAACACCGCGTATTTTTGTCTTTTTATCATAAAATGCTCGGAGAAAATGCCGTGTACCGGGGACAGATCTATCGCGCCGATCCCGTGCGCGATGGCACGGTTGACCTTCCATAGGGTCAATTTATTACCTTGAAAAAAAAAGTTTTCGCAGAGTGTTACCTTTCGATACAAAAATGGGCTATTTACCTCCCCTATCCCATGAAATAATCAAAAATAATTTGACCTAACACTAAGACATTGCTCTTGTCAACCAGCGGACACGGCGTCGGCATAGGAGAAGGCAATGGAACAAAATAATTTTTGCTTTGATCTTGAACTTGGATTAGGCAACAACGGAGCTTGGATAGTGGACCGAAAAGGAAAGATTCGGGACGTAAACCAGGCATTCTTACATCTCAGCGGAATCTCGAAAACCGATCTCCTCGATAAAAATGTAGCGGATATTTTCGCAATAGCGAACTGCACAGAAACAGATAATAATTGCGATCAACTGAACTATTTTACCCGAACGGGACACACATACCATCGCGATTACAATGTTGTCTTTGATCTGGGGCAAAAGAAAAAGCGGACATTTCTTGTTACAGAGATAAAAATAAACCGTCTGGAACAAAAGGGAGCGAATAAAGCCATCAGATTCCAGGGAGAAAACTTTAGACTCATGATGTTCGCCGATATTTCCGAGCGGGCAGACAGAGAA
>DYPL01000008.1 GCA_020719945.1 Turneriella parva | reverse complement strand
CAACACCATCAATAACTCTCCTCTAATCTTGCCAGAGCAGCCTTTCGATTCTGGAAAGCTTCCGGATTGCTAGGATTGAGTTCCAACGCACGGTTAAAATCGTCCAACGCTTTGTTGTATATTCCCTGCTTATACCAGAGAATTCCGCGAAGAGAAATTGCTTGGGAAAGGAGTTCGGGGGTTCCACCTTTTTCAATGGCGAGGGTCAGCTCTTCGAGAGCACGGTCGCCCGATACACCGGAACCTTCTTTCACCAGAGCACGGGCGAGGAGAATGCGTGGCTCCAGCGTATCCGGTTTGATGGCCACAGCGCGCTCAATTTTTTCGAGAGCAGACAAAGCAGGTTTATCTAGGATGAGGTAACATTCTGCCTGGGCGATATACGACTGGTAGGCGTAATCTTTTTCGCGAACAGTTTCGTTCTTTTGGTAGTAGGGTATGGCCGTTTCACACTGGTTTCTTTTTCGGTGAATATCGCCAAGAAACTGGTAGGCATAGTGCAGGTCTTCCGAGGTTCTCAGGCGATTTTCTACCAGCTTTTCAAAGGTATCCTCTGCTTCTGCCATTAGTCCCTGTTCTACAAACATGCGCCCCTGGGCCCGCAGCAGCGTAATGTTATCAGGATTGATTTTAGTAGCCTCGCGATACAATGCTATGGCTTTGTGATTGGCGCCCGTCTGGGAATAGGCATCGGCAAGAGCCACAAGAGTCTCCTCCTTTCCGGGGTTGAGCGTGCGGCTTTGCTCGAGTACGGTAACGGCATTTTCAAAATCTTTCAGTTCCTGGTATACCTGTCCTAAATTATATAGTATTTCTGCGCGTTCGAGGGTAGAGGCAGAAGATGCGTACATTTTTTTGAGCCATGATTCGGCTTCTGGGTAGCGCCCTGCGGCCAAAAGAGAATCTGCGTATTGTTTGCGCAGTTCCGGATGCATGGGGTAGTCCTTGAGTCCTTTTTCGAGAGTAGCCGCCGCATTTTCTGTTTGGCCGAGACCAGTATAAAGCCGACCAATATAGGCATAGATTTCCGGATTATTGCTTCCTAACTCAACGGCGCGATTGAGATGAAAAATCGCTGCATCGTTTTCATTTTTCTGGTGAAGTACAAGTGCCAGATTGTAATGATATTTGGCATTGGCGGGAGCAAGTTTTATGGCTGTTTCAAAATAGTATTTTGCATTATCCAGATCCCCCTGTGTGGCGTGCAGAATGCCAAGCTGCGATGCCGATTTCCAGGCTACTTCTCCAGCTCCGGCAAGATTTAACGCATCGAGAAAAGAAGATTTTGCCTCGGCCATTTTGCCAGTCTTTTTATAGACGATTCCCATGTTGTACAAAGCATTAGGGCTTTTATCTTCTTTATAGATTCCTTGGAATGTGTCGAGTGCAGCATCGTAGTTCTGTTGTTCATACTGGAGTTCGCCTTTTGCTATGCTGGCAGAAATTTGGTCTGGTCTGAGTTTTCCGGCAATCTCCAGTTCCTCCATAGCCTCGCGGAACATACCTCTGTGGCGATACGCAATAGCGAGATTGTAATGAGCATGAAAATTATCGGACTGAAATTTTATAGCCCTCCGGAAAAAATCGATGGCCAGGTTAAAACGCCCTTCATCGTCGGAGATAATACCCAGATAGGTTAGAGCGAGAGATTTTACAGAATCTGGTTTCTCTTTCTCGATAATATCAGAGAAAAGTTTTTTGGCCGCTTCGGTATAACCAAGCCGGTACTGTCTAACAGCAATCTGCAGGTCGGGATCTTCTGGCATGCTGTCCGGCATTTTTTTTTGGCTTTCGAGTTTCTCAAGGCTTTCCGGTAAATCGAGACGCGACTTTCCCGAATGTTCTTTTTTCATTCCTTTAAGGAAAAAGTAGCTTCCACCGGCCAGTATTCCTGCCAGTAGAACAGCGGACAAAATAATGATGAATACCTTAGAGTTGCTCCCGCGTGGAGCTTCCGGTTGGGAAGGAACGTACTCGTCCTCAATATCAAAAATGCGATTCTGGTTCGCCATGGTGTTTATGTCGGATTTTTTTTTCTGTCTAAAGAGGAGTTTTTTGCTTACACGTTAAGATAAAGCTCCCCGGAATACGCGCAGCGAGTGTTCGTAAAAATCAATGCGCAGCTCCTGTCCCGGTGTAAGTTCAAACTCACTGTGAGAGCCGTCCAGGAACAGCCTCCCACTAGGCATTCCCGATACAAGATGAAAATCTTCGGGTTTCTCTACTGTGCCGGCGCGTATGGATTCTCTTCCAAAATTATACTGTTCTCGGACAATGAATCCAAAGCGGCGTCCCTCTGCCTGGCAATCGTCTCCAAAGGGTGTTCCGCCAGCAGATCGGAAAGCTGCTGTAGAACCGGTGGCTGTAGCCAGCCATATTCCCGAAGATTTTTGCATTTCGTATTTTCCCTTATAGAAAAGAACATAACGGGATGTAGCAGCAGGACTTTTTTCGGCAATCAACACATCATTAATAACGGGAATGGGTAGCGGTTTTCCCGAAACAAACAACTGGAGTCTTGTCATCTTTTCGGGTTCTTCTTTTCCGGAGACAATTCTTTCCAGTGTACTCTGGATATAAGGAAAACTTTCAGTTCCATGGATCGACAAAGAGCAGTAGTGTCCAATGCTGGAAAAAGGTACCGAGTTAATGCCAAGAATGGGAGTCTTTTGCAAACTGTGGGAAGCGGTAATGAAAGTACCGTCTCCTCCAAGTGATACAATTAAATCTGCCTCTTCGAGAACGGGAAGGGCATCGTCTCTACGGTACACTTCGGGAGATATACCAATACTGGTTAGAATGGACACTAGAGAATCCAGAGAGCGCAGATGGTGATCATGAACTTTTTGCATTTTGGAAAAGTATTCTGGAGAACCCTTTTCAATTGTGTCAATAAATCCGGTTCCTTCGTAGAGCTGAACACCGGTTGGCTTGTGGATGAGAATCACGCGGTTCATTTTTAGTTTTCCAGCAGTCGATTGAGCATTATCTCCGTTGCTCGTACAGCAGCAATCGTTTGATCAGGATCTACCCCCCTTGTCGATAAAATTTTTTCGCCGGAAATCTCCCAAGTGATGGTACATTCTACAATGGCGGATGTTCGTCCACCGGGTGGAATGCGCACTTCGTAGTCTACCAGACGAGGCAGAGACAAAGAGGCTTCATTGGCGAATTTTTGCAGAGCCTGAAAAAATGCGTCGTAACCACCGTCTCCGCTTCCCTGTACGGAATATTCTTTTTCGTTGAAGGTAAGCACCAGGGAGCAGACCGGAGAAAATCCCTTTCCCGATGTAATAACAGCCTGGTCAATGGTAATGTTCTGGTTTACCGGTGTTTTTAGAACGTCAGAAATAATAAAGGGCAGATCATCTACCGTAACGGTTTTTTTATTGTCTCCAAGTTCGACAATTCTTGTGAGTACTTTTTTGAGATTCTCTTCTGAAAGCTCGATGCCTAGGTCATGCAGATTTTTTTCGAGAGAGGCTTTTCCTGCCAGTTTCCCCAGAGAGTACGAACGCTTTCGACCAAAGCGGGAAGGAGTCAGAGGATTGTGGTACAGATTTCCTTTCTTGTCGCCATCCGCATGGATGCCGGCAGTCTGTGTAAAGACGTCCTCCCCCACGATGGGCGCATTGGCAGCGAGGCGTTTTCCAGAAAACGTCTCTACCATGCGCGACACCATATACAGCGAGTCTTCTTTTACTCCTGTCTGGAAATGCAGATGATCGTGGATTCCGGCAATTACCTCTGCCACGGAAGCATTGCCGGTTCTCTCTCCCAGCGTGTTCACAGTCACGTGCAGACCCTTTGCTCCGGAACGCGCAGCTTCCAGAGAATTGATTGTCCCTAGACCATAATCATTGTGGGGATGGAAATCAAAATGGAATTTGGGATATTTCTGGCTGAGGTCTTCAAAAGCTTCTGCAACGCGGGAGGGATACAAAACACCGAGCGTATCTGGCAGCATAATTCTATTGACTTTTGTTCCAGAAAGAAAATCGATCATCTGGTACACATATTCTCTGGAATCGCGGTAGCCGTTGGACCAGTCTTCGAGATAGACATTTACAGAAATGCCAAGGGTATCGGAAATTTTTAATTCTGCTTCAATGTCGCGAAAATGTTCCTGCGGTGTTTTTTTAAGTTGTCCGGCAAGATGCTTCAAAGAGCCTTTGGTGAGCAGGTTGATTACGCGGCCCCCGGATTCGTGAATCCAGTTGAGAGATTTGCCACCATCGACCAGGCCGAGTACTTCCACTCTGCCGAGCATGGATTCGCCGCCTTCGCGAAGAGCCCAGTCGGTGATTCTGGTCAGGGATTCTTTTTCTCCTGCAGACACCCGGGCATTGGCTACTTCAATTCTGTCCACATTGACAATGCCGAGAAGAATTCTTGCAAGTTGCAGTTTTTCTCCCGGAGCAAAGGATACGTTGTGAGTCTGTTCACCATCGCGCAGAGTGGTGTCCATGATTTCAATACGTCGTGGACTGATTTTCATGGATAAAGAAATGAATTTGCTTTCTCACTGACAAGTATATAATGACGATTTGCATTTTTTCGGAATACAGGTTGCGCTGTCGCGCGGGGGAATGTGTCGCCTAACGGACAATATTTTTCGCCACACGTGCGACCGCTTTCATGTCTGCCATCGGGCCTTTGAGCGAAAGATTCTTATGCGAGGGGGGAACGCCTCAACACAGCGCACCGGCCCCGCAATTTGAAAAGAAGGCCTATTCTTCCAGATGAAATGCATAGAACAATCGTGAATCCTGCTGCAAGGTAATTCCTGCCGGATGCAAAGCCCTGCCTGGGTAAGGCTTCCGTATTTGGGTCGCCCGAAAACTTTTTCAGATGCGCAGAGAATATTCCGATACTCATTCCATGATAGAATGGTTAAAAGATTCGGCAATGTATATTGCCATTGGCGCTTTTTTCAGCTGGCTCTTTTTGAGAATCCTGCGAAAAAAACTTTTCGGAGGATTTTTGAGCGGCTGGGTTCTTGCCACGATTGGTGCCATTCTGGGAATGTTTCTACTGCATCCGGTTCTCAAGTTCGTGATCGATGTCTTTCTAAATGGATTTTGTTTTGGCAGTGGAGAAGGCCGGTTTTGTCTGACGAATGTGGACATTATTTCTGCCGGCACAGGAAGTTACCTTACTCTCCTCATTTTGAACCGCATTACCCATGCCCGTTAGTGAAAAAAAATGTTTTCTGTTTGAGTTATTGTAGAAAACAGGTTTAGTGAAAAAAGAAAGTTATTTGTTTACGTCCGAGTCCGTCTCGGAAGGGCATCCCGATAAAGTTGCAGACCAGATCTCCGACGCCGTCTTAGATGCGTATCTGTCACGGGATCCGGCTGCGCGCGTTGCGGCAGAAACCCTCATTACGACAAACCATGTCACCCTTGCGGGCGAGGTCTCATCCTCTGTCCCGGTAGAACCAGCTGAGCTCGAACGCATTATCCGGCAAGTAACCGGGAATATAGGTTATACCCATTCGGATATCGGCTTTGACAATGCAAAGGCAGAAGTACAGATTCTTCTGCACGCCCAGTCGCGCGATATTGCCCAGGGAGTTACGGGCGAGGGCCTCCATAAAGAAGAAGGAGCTGGTGACCAGGGAATGATGTTCGGTTATGCAAACAACGAAACCGAAGAAAAAATGCCCATGCCCATCAGTTATGCTCACCGCATTTTGCGCGTGCTTTCTGAAAAACGAAAATCCGGAGCCATAGCATTCCTTCGCCCCGATGCAAAAGCACAGGTATCGGTTCGCTACACAGACGGTAAACCGGTTGCCATAGAAACCATCGTTGTTTCTACCCAGCACAATCCCGATGTCACGCATGAGCAGGTAGAAGAAGCCGTGATAGAAGAAGTCCTTCGCAAAGAAATTCCTGCGGAACTGATTCAGAACGTTCGCTTTTATATCAATCCTACCGGACGCTTTGTGATAGGTGGCCCGGACGGAGACTGTGGTCTCACGGGAAGAAAAATCATTGTCGATACATACGGCGGTTATGCGCGCCACGGTGGTGGAGCGTTTAGCGGAAAAGATCCGTCCAAGGTGGACCGTTCTGCGGCCTATATGATGCGTTATATCGCCAAGAATATAGTTGCTTCGGGAATTGCCAGCCAGTGTGAAATACAGGTGGCCTATGCGATTGGCTTGGCCGAACCGGTTTCCATTGTGGTAAACACATTTGGTACGGGAAAAATTCCTGATTCAGAAATAGAAAAGCTCGTCCGCGAAAACTTCGATATGACGCCGCGCGGCATTCGCGAGACATTGCAGTTGCGCCACGTAATCTATCTGCCAACCGCCTCTTACGGGCACTTTGGTAGAACCGGGGATTCCTTTACATGGGAACGCACGGACAAAGTAGCGGTATTTAAATAATATGCGTGCACAATATCCCAAGAAAAAGCCCGGCTTCAGGGGCAGAGCTCCCGCCCGGGAAAACCGTATCAACGAAGAGATTACAGAACCGGAAGTTCGGCTCGTAACCGATGATGGAGCAGAGCTCATAAAAACATCGGTAGCGCTTGCCAGAGCAAAAGAAGGAAATGTAGATCTTGTTGAGATCGCCAAAGCCGGAGATGTACCCATTGTCAAGATTATTGACTACGGCAAATTTAAATTCGAGAAAACCAAGAAAGACAAGGAAAACAAGAAAAAGCAGAAAGTCATTCATATAAAAGAAGTCAAAATTGGTCCCAAAATTGATACGGGTGACTTTGAACGCAAAACACAGCTTGCGCGCGAATTTCTTGAAGAGGGAGACCAGGTTAAGGTTTCCATGCGTTTTCGTGGTCGGGAAATGGCCCACACAGAAATAGGTAAAGAAAAGCTCATGGAGTTGGTCGGTCTTCTCGAAGACGTTGGCACGCTGGATAAAAAACCAGTCCTCGAAGGAAGACAAATCATTCTTGTCATTCGTCCCAAAGGCAAAAAGACAGGCGGTTCCTCCAAGTCTGCCGACGAGGAAGAAGTATCAGCTCCGGATCAGTCCGAAGAAGAATAAAATCTGTACAGCGCCCTGAGAGAGAGCAATTCCCTGCTGAATTGTTCTCTTTTTGTGGTGTTATATACTTCAGCCTCTCTCCAGCCTCCGTACACATTTCCCCCGTAAAACAGAAGGCTGATACCTGCCAGCACACCTCCCGTTACAGGCTCATCATTGGCAAAGGCTGCCATGGATAGTATGGCGGGCGCACCAACGGCCAACAGAGCAGTAATTCCGGTTCCCCATTTTCCGTACATTGCATACCCGGATCCCGGAAGTGCCGCGTTTAGAAGCGCCGGGAAGAAGGGATTGCGTTTGTTCAGGCAGGGTTGCGCGCTGTAGAGTTTTTCTGCATCTACGGATTTTAATTCGTTCCGGTATTCGGTTTGCTGCCTGTGTTGCTCTGTAAGATCTTGTAGAGCCTGGAACACCGATTTGGGAATTTGGGGCTGTGTTAAAGCGCGCTGCGAGACCAACAGTAACAGACCTTCTCGCTGGTGAACTTCGCTGCTCGAATGGTACAGAAATTCTGCTGCCCTCTGCGGATTTTCAGCAAACAAAGCCTGTCCTGTGAGAAAAATTCTGCGATCGCGAAATGTATCTGGCCATGGGTACGATAGCAGACGAATTGCTTCTGCACTGTATCCACCGGCAACGAGAGATTCGGCACTGCGTAGAATGGCAATATCTCTGAGTTCGGGATTTTCGAGGGCAAGCCGTTCATACTCCGTGGCAGCGCGATAATAATCGCCTTCCTGAAAAAATTTTTCTGCGAGAGTGTCTTGTATTCCCTGCGCAAATACGGCAGCAAAACCAGCGGCGAAGACTAATAGGGGACGCATAAGGACTCTCTGTTTTTTCGCTTTATCTGGTAAATAGAAAGCCCGTAAAAACAATTCATTTTTTTGTTGACTGCCTGATTCGCTTTTCAATCTTGCTTCAGGGGGGCAGTAGCTCAGTTGGTTAGAGTACTTGCCTGTCACGCAAGATGTCGCGGGTTCGAGCCCCGTCTGCCCCGCAAAAAACGATCAAGTAAACTGACCAGGCCGGTGTTATCACCGGCTTTTTTATTCAATGCGCCAGTGAGCACATAGCATTTTTGTACCGGGAAACCGCGAAGAGAACTCGCCCCCGTAATTTCTTCGCGGTTTGCGAAGTGGCGCAGTGAATGCGAAGCGGGCCGAAGGCAAAAGTCCACGGATTTTTCAGAGGTTACTGAATAGCTTACCTCAAATAGAGAAATGAAAGACGCATTGACGCTGCTTCTCTGACTGGTCCACAATGCAGGAAAAGAAAATTATTCTGATTTCCCCTCGCGGATTTTGTGCGGGCGTAGAGCGGGCTATTGTATCTGTAAATATAGCTCTGAATCGCTTTGGAGTACCGGTGTACGTGAATCATGAAATTGTTCATAATCGCCATGTGGTGTCCGAGTTCCAGAACAGAGGAGTCGTCTTTGAAGAGGATGTGGATAAAATTCCAGCCGGGGCTCCCTTTATTATCAGTGCCCACGGGGCCTCTCAAGATTATATTGAAAGCGCTAAACGGCGCGGTCTTCAGGTGATCGATGCATCCTGTCCACTGGTAACCCGGGTTCACAATGCCGCCAAACGATTTGCTTCGGAAGGCTACACGATCCTGTATATTGGTCATCGCAACCATGCGGAGACGATTGGGACCATGGCAGAAGCTCCCGGACAGATGATTCTATTGGAAACAGTAGAAGATGCCGATTCCCTGGATTTGCCAGCCGAAGGCAAAAAGGTATACCTTACACAGACCACGTTATCTCTAGCGGATACGGCAGCGATTCTGAAACGACTCCAAGATAAATTTCCAGACATGGAGAATCCAGGAGCCTCCAATATCTGTTATGCGACGACGAATCGGCAGCAGGCTATAGAAGCTGTCATTGCGGAAATCGATATGCTGATCGTAGTGGGATCATCGAACTCATCGAATTCAAAGCGCCTGTATGAGCTTGGCGTCCGCAATGGAAAAGAATCTCTTTTGATTGATTCGGGGCGGGACTTAAAGCCAGAAGAACTCGAAAATATTAGAACGGTTGGGATTACGGCGGGAGCTTCAGCTCCGGAACATATCGTTTCCGATCTGGTGGATCTTTTGCGTAATACTTTTCACTTTTCTGTCGTCCAAGAAACCGAGTTCGTGAAAGAGAAAACGGAATTTCTGCTTCCGGCCATTCTACGGGAAACGGGCGTAAAATGAACTCTAACCGTTTATTTTGATACCGATTGAATCGATAATAATACTATAGAATGCTATCTCTCGCGCAAAAAATTTTCTGGAAAGGATTCATCCTGTTCCTTTTTCTGGTCGGCCAGGTTTGGGCGGTTAAGGGACTCTCATACGATGAGGCAGTATCCCTTTTTTACCAGAAGCGCTATCCACAGGCAGAGGCTTTCTTCGAAGACTACCTCATGGAACATCCCGAAAACGACGATGCAGCCATTTTTTACGCAGAATCTGCCGAGCAAAATCTGTTCGCTAAAACAAATCTGGATAAAGCCCTATTGCTGGCAGAAAAAAATCGATTCAGCCAGGCATTTGAACTCATTTATGAGGCCGAAATTGCCTCGCCTTATTATCCCGGAATTGCCGAATTGAGGCGCGATCTCCATGAAAAAGAAAAAAAGAATAAGCCCTATGAAGGCCTCTCCCAGGCAGAAAAAAACATTGTATTGCAGTTAATCGAAGAAGGGAAGGCCCTCCTTGCTCAAGGAAAGAATGAGGACGCTTTGCGCACATTTGCTAGTGCCATCGAAATGGCGCCAAAATCGCCGGAGGCTTCTGAAGGGTACAGTGAGGCCAACCAGCGGTACAATGCGGATCAGTTATCCGGTAGATTGGAAAAACTATTCATTGAAATAAAATCTCTGGAAAACAGCGGTCGTTTTATTGAAGCTCTCGCTCGCTACGAAGAAATTCTGAAACTGAACCCAGGCAACGAAATGGCCCTTGTGAGGCAGTACGAACTCAAAACGATTGTACGCAAACAAAGGGAAGAAGCTTCCCGCAAAGAGCTTGCCCAGGAATACTACAGCTCGGCCATGGGCCTGCGCAAAAGCAAAAAATTCGACGAAGCGATTGAACAGTTTGACATGGGAAAAAATATTTCGCCCAAACTGTACGATTGGGAAACTCTGATTGCGCAGACGAAAGAAGAAAAGGATCGCTACGAAAGAGAGCTGTTCGAAAAAGAAATGGAGCAATTGTCCAAAGTATATAACCAGGGACTTTATCAGCTCACCACAGAAAAATACAGGGAAGCGGTTTCCTCCTTTGAAGAAGCACTTAGCATCGCCAGAAAGTATAAGGATGAAGAGCTCATTCGCCAGTCTTCCGAACTGCAAAAGACTGCGCGCGAGAATATGGAACTGCTCGAAGCCGAAATTGTTCCCGAAGATTCCCCCTATTACGATTTTGTTCAAACTCTGATCCAGCAGGGACTGCAGGCTTACCAGGATAAACGCTATGAGGAATCCAAGATATTCTTTAACGAGATTAAGAATATCTTCCCGCGAAACCGCATTGCCAACAAATACTTTCTCGCTGCCAACATTATGCAGAAACCGGAAGCACGCGAAGAAATTCTTCGGACTCTGGTTTCCCAGGCTCAGACCTTCCGAAAAACAAATCCTCCCGAAGCAAAGCGCATTATCAATCTTGCTTATGAGATTGCACCCGAAGACGAAAAAATAAATTCGCTACGGAAAGAAATTCTTGCAGGCTCAGCCCCTCTGCCCAAAAGAGAATCGGGAATTTCGCAGGCAAAGCTGGACGAAATGTATTCCGAAGCCTTCACGATTTACCAAAGCAAGCCAGAGCGCGCTTTGCAGATTGCTGAGGCCATTCTCGCTGCCGATCCACAGTATGTAAAAGCCCGAACTCTGATGTCTCGTATTCGAGGCAGATCGACAGCCGATACGGCTTCCCCTACGGACGTGATTCCACTGGCTGCCCGCGAAGCCTATTCGCTTGGCATAGTGCAGTACAATAATCAGGATATTGAAGGCGCCGTGCTCTCTTTCCAGCTTGCATTGCGTTTAGCTCCCAATTATGCACAGGCTCGATCTGCTCTTACGAGAACGCAGCAGTACATGAAATCTAAGTAAGCTCAAAAAAAAATGCCTTCAGCTCGCTTCGCGTTCAAATTTTACACAGGTAAATTATAGAACTACTGCCGTTCTATCTGCAAATGATTCTCTGCCGGCTGAATTCCCTGCCCGGGTAGGGCCCTTACCAAAACTGCGAAACAAATCCCTTCGCAAATAATCCTTGATTTCTGTACCGCTCTTTATACGAAAGGCTGTATGCACAACCCCGATGAACATATTATACAATCCCTTGATGAATTTCGCTTACTGACGGCAGAAGCAGATGCTGCACTCGTGTATTTTTCCAACGATGCGTGCAATGTCTGTAAAGTGCTGAAACCCAAGATACGCGAACTGCTGGATAAAAAATATCCGAAAGTTCCGTTCTACTATGTTGACATAGAAAAAACGCCCGAAATAGCCGGGCAAAACAGTATATTTACTATTCCGACCATATTAACTTTCTTTGGTGGAAACGAAGTCTCCAGAAAAAATCGATATTTAGGAGTCGACGAACTCGATGCTGAACTGGCCCGCCCATACAGCATTCTGTTTGAATAATCCACATGCTTTTAATGGCGCTGCGTGACTTATGGCGCAATCCCATAACCCGCTACGGATTTCTATTGTTTGCAGCGCTTCTCATTTTTTCGGGTGTTTACCGAGCCCGTTTCTTTTTTCTGGATACGGTGGAAGCGCTTGGTGGATTTAAAGAGTTTGATCGGCCAGAGACGTATGGATATAAGCCTTATGGCTTTCGCGAACAACCGGATAAAGCTACCCGTTTCATGCATCAGGCCTTGCGCGATGTTTCGGCCCTAGCTCTTTCTACTTATCAAATCAAGCCAACTGATAAAAAGTTCCGCTTTCGCATAGAACATAATCGTACGTGGCAGGAGCTTACAGATGAATCCCGGCGGACAGCAATGTATCAGCTGTTTTCGGATCTATCTTCGCAATGTCCGTCTATTACCGAAACAGATTCTGCGAGGGAAATCTTTGAAGCCCAGGCAAAGATCCAGGCCCTTGCCGATATTCGTGATAAGCAGGGCAATCCGGTTGCTGGAAAAAAACCCGTGCTTCTGAACCAGGCCCGTTTGCGCGAAAAACTCATGGATATAGACAAAACGGTGATTTTTCCTGTTTTGCGCTATAAGCCTGATTCTGTAACCGCGCTCACTCTTCGGGAGCTTGTTCGCCGGGCCGCCTGCCTTTCTGATCGATCGGCCCTTTGGTGGGAGAGAGCCGTTCATTATCGCGAATACAAAGAAGAACAGGCAATTTATATGTCTTACAAAGAAGGAAAAGAACCGCTCCCGGAAATGATCTATAAGACTGCCCTGTTTAGACTGTATCGTGATAACGAATATTTGTTTCTGCTTCGGGAATCCCATAAACGAAAACGAGCGTTGTCTGGCAATATCGACGAGCTTCGCGATGAAAATTTCCGCACATTTACAATCACGGGCGACAAATATTATCTTCTTGAGTATATACGCCTTTCGGGATTAAAAGCCGGGGAGGTTTCGCGGGAAGAAGCAAAGATTCTCTATGACACTTTGTACGATTTAAATATCCGCGATCTGGAAAAAGAATATATTTATCTTATGGCATTAGCAGAAACTGCCTGGCGGTCTGGAAAGGAAGAGGCGGCCATTGGCTATGCCGACATGATTCTATCCCAAAAGATTTATCGTACCGAAGGGGAGAGGAGGGAGGCTTACCGGCTGTTGTTTAACTGGAAGCTTTCTGGCTCTGTCAATCCCCCGCCAGAATAATTGTTATCATGCCTGCAGCAACATGGGCGCCAAAGGCAGCCGGCATGTAACTGATCGTACCGATTGCTTCGACTCCTTTTTCTGATCGTAGAAAGGCATTTTCGTTGACGGGTTCCGGTGAGTATACTGCGAGAATTTCCCGATGGATGCCGAGCTCTCTCAATCGTTTCCGCATTTTGCGGGCAAGGGGATCGCCTTCAGTTTTAAAAAGATCTGTTGTTCGAATCATTTCTGGCTTCACTTTTCCGGCGGCACCCATGGAGCTAACGACGGGAATATCGAGACCCACCATTTGCTGTAAAAAGGCTGTCTTGCTGTCCACGGAATCAATGGCATCTACGGCAAATTGAAACTGTCCCATCACGTTTTCGATGGATGGTTCACCTTCATAAAAATGCGGGAGGGAAAGAATTTCTGATTCGGGGGCAATGGATTGCAGGCGGCAGGAAAGTTCGTCTGCCTTGAATTTTCCTGTGTTTCCTGCAAGGGCCTGTACTTGCCTGTTTCTGTTGGTGTGTTCCACCCTGTCCCCATCCATGAGAATCAGTTTTCCCACGCCGGCCCGCAATAGAAATTCCGCAGCAAAACTACCCACCCCGCCTGTTCCGAGCACGAGTACGGAAGCTCTTTGCAGTTTTTTGTGGGCTTCCTCGCCGAGTAATAGAATGGTTCTTTGCTGCCAGTTATCCATGGATCAGTTTCTCCCTTGAGCGTGGAAAATCTCTGAAAAGATTGGATTGAATTTGTTTTGCTAATGCGTCTATTGGAATTTCCATGTTCTTTTCTGCTATGGAATAGATTTGTCCTATCGAAATTCCGGGAACTGCGTCCGTTTCGAGATACAAAAACTCCGGGGGGATTATACGAAGATTCCCAAAGAGTTTGTGGTTCTGGTTTCCATTCATGAGAAGAAGTGCAATGCCAGGAGATAGTTTTATATCTTTTTCAATTGCCTGTTTGATTTCGTATTCGTTCCCAATGAAGCCGTGCATGATCCATGTATTTTTGGGGTATTTTTTTCGGAGAGCTAATATGTCGCTGAAGGATCTAACGCAGTGTATGATCAGTGGCAAATTTGTCTCTTCCGCCAGTTCTTTGTGCTGCCCAAATAGCCTGGTCTGTATTTCTATCGGCGAGCTGTAGCGCAGGCGGTCCAATCCTGTTTCACCTATGGCATCGATTTGTCCATCTACTGCGAGCTGTTTCAGCGTATTCCAAAAGGGATCGCTTTCCGTTTTTTCAGTTACATACCACGGATGAAACCCGATGCTGACCAGGCCTTTGCCATTGGCGTTAACGGCCCATTCTTCGGGGAACAGCGATGTAAGGGCACCCTGATTTCGTTTGCCGTGCGTATGAAAATCGAAAAGCACTCATCACGCTGTGCACAGAGCGGACTGTGTCAAATTGTATTTGTAAAACCCAAAGACATACCTGTCTCCGGGTTGCATAGATTCCAATAAGATTTGTATTGACAGGGAGTGGATGCGAACGCGCAATGTTCGCGGGAAAGTATGAAAAAAAAGGCACAACCCAAAGAAATACTCATCCATGAAATAGTGGATGAGAAAATTCCCCTTAAAAAAAAGAAGACAAACCCAGGTGCTGCTGTCTCGTCCTTTATTAAGGAAACACAGAAAAAAATCAGCCTGTATCTTCGGAAAAAAAACGAAGAGCGCCTTACCATCATGTTCATTCCCCACGATGAACGCAGTGTTAAAAATTTTCATATAAGCAACTTAAAACTTGGAATAATAGTGGGCTCTGTTCTTTTTGTCATCATGGTTTCCTCCTCTTTCATTATCAACCATAACACTACCGTTGTGAAGGTCGATAAAATGAAAATTTCGCAGAAAGATGCCCGGGTTCAGTTTGCGAGGATACGCAGAGAAATTCAGGAAATGGGAGACTCTTTCAGCCAGCTTAGACAGGGAGTAGAAGGCCTGTATGCTCTTACAGAAGGGGAAGCCGCCGCGCAGGCTTTGTTCGGTCAGGGTGGAGAAGAGCTGAGCAGTGAAATTGCACGCATGCTGGAACTGCCCCCAAAGCAGGAAGCCCACGATATACCTGTAGAGATTTATCTTCTCAACAGAATTCTCAATGATATTAAACTCTCCGAAAAACCAATTCGCGGACTCGATGCTTTCCTTAAAAAAAGAGAAAAAATGATCCGCAACACGCCTACACTCTGGCCGGTCACAGGTTCCATTATAAACCCGTACGGGACTGTCCGTTCTGCGGTTGACTATCGCGTTATTTATAATAGCGGTGTCGATATATCCACCTTTCCCGGGGCAGAAGTAAATTCTACGGCTCCTGGCGTGGTCGTTGGTATTTTTCGCAAAAACGAGACAGAATGGCTCGTAAAGGTACGCCACAATTATGGCTATGAGACCGTATACAGCGGCTTAGATCGAGTCACGGTTTCCCCCAATGAAAAAGTAGTAAAGGGAGAAACACTTGGTTTTATGGGCGCATCCCAGGAAGAAACGCTGCTCCACTACGAAATCCATATCGGCATTGACGCAGTGAATCCGGAACCGTATCTCAGTTTCGTGCTTTAAGGTCAGTATGCCAGAAACAGTAACCGATACAATAAGAACAATCATTGGGGAAGATGCCTCGTTTTCCGGTGAATTTCACATTAGTGGATCTATTCGCATCGATGGAGCTTTCTCCGGAGTGATACAGTGCCGGGGGCGCGTCGTCGTGGGAGAAACTGGAGTCGTAAAAACCAACATCCATGCCAATGATGTCATTGTATCGGGCCGGGTAGAGGGAAACATTTTTGCATCTAACAGCGTGCAGCTTTTGCCCGGAAGCACGGTACTCGGAGATATTGTCGCATCTAACCTTGTCGTAGAAGAGGGCGTTGAATTCCAGGGACGCGCTAAAATTCAAAAATATTTGCAATAGTTTTTTCAAATCATCCGATACACAGGGAGTGATCAGATTTCAAACCAGACTGGATTCTACACCCAGAAAATCTATTGCTTCTGGAAGAGCATCCTCATCTACCCCAACAACGTCCGGCGTTAGTTTTTCTGAACTCTTTGCAATAGAAGATTCAACCAGAAAGAGTGAAAAAGAACTCGATCTGTTAAAAAGAAACTTTGAAGAATCGGAGAGAAGATTTGCAGGTTCACCGGATCTTTCTGCCTTTGAAGAGTATCGCAAACATTTGCGTGCCTTGACAGAGCATTTACTTTCTCGATCTTTTGTCACAAAAACCTATTCCGGAAAAAACCAGAGCGAAGTGAGAGTGGTTCATGAAATAGATCAGAAACTGGCAGAAATGTACCGTACTCTATTGCGAAGAAGGCCAGATATAGCTTTATCGTTGCGCTGGATGGGCGAAATTCGCGGTCTTCTCGTCAATATTTTGTCCTGACATAATGCAACTTCATAGAATATCTTTACAAAATAAATCTATACTCTGACATGGACTGTATGGTTAAAATTACAGTCGATGGAAAAGAGGTTCTCGTAAACGAGAAGAAGAATCTCATAGATGCCTTAAAAGACGTAGGAGTGAGTGTACCTCACTTCTGTTATCACCCCAAGCTGGAAGTCGTTGGAATGTGCCGTTTGTGCATGGTAGAGACCGGTTCGGCCAAGGTGGATCCTGTAACAAAGAAGACACTGAAAGACCAGTCTGGTAATCCTGTTGTAATTCTTAATCCCAAAATGCAGGCTGCCTGTAACACTCCTGTTACGGAAGGAATGTACGTAAACGTAAACAGTGAGAAGGCAAAGGCTGCACGTGCGGGAGTCATGGAGTTTCAGCTCATCAACCATCCCCTTGACTGTCCGGTTTGCGATAAGGCGGGTGAATGTGCTCTCCAAGATTATTCATTTTCCGTTGGCGATTCGGGCAGCCGTTTCCGTGAACATAAGCGCAATCATCCGGTAGAGAAAATTGGAACAAATCTGCGAATCGTTCATAACCGCTGTATTCTGTGTTATCGCTGCGTTCGCTTTGAACGCGATATTGTCGGTCGCGACGATCTGGAACTGCAGGAGCGCGGCAGCGAAACCGTGATTGGTTACACGCCTATCGATGCCTCGTCTGGACCTCTGCTCGACACCAATTACCAGGGAGCTCTCGCAGATATTTGCCCTGTGGGAGCATTTCTAAACGAAAATACATTGTTCCAGTCCCGCGTGTGGTGGTACGATGCAAAACAGTCCATTTGCCACGGTTGTTCGGAGCTTTGCCATGTTACCACGAATGTAAAAAATAATGAGCTCTATCGTTACATGCCGCCTAAAAATCCGGAAGAAACCAATTACTTCATTTGCGACACCGGTCGTTTTTCTGTTCACGAGTTTTCGCGCAACAGATTGCATGCGTATTTACTGAAAGGCCACCCGGGCAAATCTGCTGATATTCTTCCGCAGGTTGCAGAAAATCTCCACAATGCTTCCAAAGTAGCCATAGTGGGAGGCAGCACTTTATCCAACGAAGAAGTAGACGCGATTCAGTTGCAAGTAAGTGAATGGAGAAATTCTTCTAAAGATGTCGCCTGGGAATTTAGAACAGAGACACCCATGTGGGAGAATCGATTTGCTGAAAAGGCCGATTTCCTCATGATGGTGGATCGTAGGCCCAACAGCAAAAAACTCTTAGACAGCAAAGCTGTCTCTATTGGCGAGCGCAATGGGTGGGAGGATTATCTCAGCCATGTAGATCTTATCATCGTGCTCAATGAGTTTTCTGCTCCCTATGCTTTTGACGCAACCAGAGAAATAGAAAGTTCAGAACTGTTTAAACTGTTTGAACAAAAAGATCTCTGGAAAAAAACAATTCTGGTCTCTACACACGAATCTGCTGCCACGAAGAAGGCTCTCGCGTCTTTGCCGGTAATGGCGTTTCCAGAAATGGAAGCCACGTATACGCGCCACGATGGCCAAACGAGAAAATCGATTCCTGTTCTGAAACCAGTAAAAGGATTGAAAACGGCTTCCGAGGTTCTCGCTTCCCTGACGGGTAAGGCGGAATTAGCCCGAAATTAACAGGCTGTTGAAAAACAACAGTTAAGGAGCATTGCAGGAAGCAGCGCTAACAACAGTTCGCAAGGAGAAGAAAATGGCAATCGTTAAAGTACATGAAAAATATAAATGGAAGTTTCTGGAAAAAAATTACTTCTATTCCATAGGAGCCGGAATGCTCGTTACGCTGGGAGCCTTTTTTAAAACCGGCATTTTAGGCAAAGCGGTAACTATTCGGTATCCGGAGGAAACTCGACCAATTTCTAACAGGTACCGTGGCCTTCATACGCTAAAAAGGGACGAGGAAGACCGCGAGCGTTGTACGGCATGTTTTTGCTGCCAGTGGTCATGTCCGGCAGATGCCATCCTGATAGAAGCGGCAGAGGTCCCACCGGAAAAAGCGCATCTGCACCCGGAAGATAAATATGCCAAAGTGTTTCAGGTAGATTTGCTCCGCTGCATTTTTTGCGGTCTCTGCGAAGAAGCTTGTCCTAAAGGCGCCATTTATCTGGATGGCGGAATTCCCATGCCTGCGGATCATCGAGATAAATTTATCCGCAACAAAGAAGACATGCTGGAAAAAAAAGGTGGGCCTTTGATTGGAGAGAGAATCTGATGAGTCTTGAAAAAATCATAGAAGAAGCATACGAAATTAAACCGGAAAAGCCGGAAATTCTCAAAGAAAGCGCCGTCAGGGAAGCTGTTCTTCAAACCATGGAGCTGCTCGATACTGGGAAGGTTCGCGTTGCTGAACCGGGAGGAACCCCGGAATCTCCCTGGAAGGTGAATGTCTGGATCAAAAAGGCAATTCTCCTCTATTTTGGCGTTATGGAAATGAAAGAGATGCAGGCGGGTGATCTGGCGTTTTGGGACAAAATCCCCGTTAAAACAAACCACCGCTTGAATGGAGTTCGCGTGGTACCACCCGGCGTCGCCCGGTACGGTTCTTTTTTAGAGCCGGGCGCCATTATGATGCCATCGTATGTCAATATTGGTGCCTATGTATCTACGGGCACAATGGTCGATACCTGGGCTACTGTTGGTAGCTGCGGCCAGGTGGGAAAAAGTGTCCACCTGTCTGGAGGGGTCGGCATTGGCGGAGTTTTAGAACCACCGCAAGCAGAACCAGTTATAATTGAAGATCATGCATTTTTAGGTTCCAGAGTTGTCGTCGTGGAAGGCGTTCGCGTTGGGACGGGGGCAGTTCTGGGAAGCGGGGTGATTCTCACTTCCAGTACCAAAATTATCGATGTGAGTGGCAGCCAGACACAGGTCTATTTTGGCTATGTGCCCTCAAACAGCGTCGTCATACCTGGAAGTATTCCCAAAAAGTTTCCTGCAGGTGAATTTCAGGTTCCGGCTGCGCTTATCATTGGGAAAAGAAAGGAATCTACCGATAAAAAGACGACTCTGAACTATGCATTGAGAGAATTTGAAGTTTCTGTTTAATTTTTTACTTTACCCCTATCGTATAAATCGTACCTGAGTACATGCAGCAAAGAAACCGCAAGTCCTTTCAGGTACGCCCATCTATTCCCGACAAACTCAAACCGCTTGTAGATATATCCAAAAATTTCTGGTGGGTATGGAATTCCGAAGCTATAGAACTTTTTCAGAGCATTGATATTGATGTATGGAACCGCGTCTCCAGCAATCCAATTCGCTTGCTTGCAGAACTGGAGCCAGAAAAACTCGAAGAGCTGGCAAACGACGATGCGTTTCTCATGAAAATGCAGGCTGTCTATATTGACATGCAGGATTATCTCACCAGAAAGGCTTGGTTTCAGAAAAAATTTCCCGAAGCAAATGAACATCTCATTGCCTATTTCAGTGCTGAATTTGGAATTCATGAATCTCTCCCCAATTATTCTGGTGGTCTGGGTATTCTGGCCGGCGATCACATGAAATCTGCCAGTGATACTGGTCTGCCACTCGTGGGAGTTGGTCTCTATTATCATAAAGGCTATTTTCAGCAGTATCTCAATGAGGACGGATGGCAGCAGGAAGATTATCCGGCACTCGATCAGTATTCTCTTGCCCTACATTCTGTTAAAGATGTAAAAGGCGAAGAAATCAAGGTAGACGTAGATTTTCCGGGAAGAAAAGTCTACGCACGAATCATGCAGGTCGATGTAGGCCGGGTTCGCATTTTCCTGCTCGACAGCGATATTCCAGAAAACTCACAGGTAGACAGAGAAATCACCGATATCTTATATGGTGGCGATACAGAGCACCGAATCCAGCAGGAACTCCTTTTGGGTGTTGGTGGAATCCGGGCACTCAAGAAGATGGGTCTGTTTCCCACCGTTGTCCACATGAACGAGGGACACTCCGCTTTTTCTGCTCTCGAACGCATCCGCAGCTTTATCATGGAAGACGACCTTCTGTACGAAGAAGCACGCGAACTGGTTAAGGCGAGCACCGTATTTACTACGCATACCCCTGTTTCGGCTGGAAACGAGGTTTTTCCGGATTCTCTGGTATCCCGCTATCTTGAACCATATATTCAGGCATTTAAAGTTCCACTCGATCAGTTTCTGGATCTTGGTCGTATTCACCAGCACGAGGCGAGCGAATATTTTGGTATGACTGTATTTTCTCTGCGCATGGCCGTTTTTTCTAACGGAGTTTCCCGTCTCCATGGCAAAGTAGCCCGGGAAATGTGGCATGAGGTATGGGAAGTACTCGAACCCCGCGAAGTTCCCATTGATTTTGTGACCAACGGAATACACCTTCCGTCCTGGATTTCTGACGAAATGGAACGTCTGTATCGCCGCTATCTGGGACCAGACTGGATGCAAAAAGGTGACCAGCTGGATTACTGGGAAAAGATTGAGCGCGTTCCCGATACAGAACTCTGGAAAGCCAGAGAACGTTTGCGGGAAAGGCTGGTTGGATATGTTCGTGGAACCGTTCGTTCGCACATGAAAAAGATGAGCGCATCTCCTCAAAAAATTCGCGAGGCAGATAATGTGCTCGATACAGAAGCTCTCACGATTGGATTTTCCCGCCGCTTTGCTACCTATAAGAGGGCGCAGCTTTTATTCCGTGACAGAGATCGCCTCAAAAAACTCCTTACCAATAAAACGCGACCTATTCAGTTTGTCTTTGCAGGTAAGGCTCATCCGCGCGACATGGAAGGAAAAAAACTCATCAAAGAAATTGTTCACTTTGCCAGAGATGAGGAAATCAAAAATAAAATAGTTTTTCTGGAAAACTACGATATTCGCATGGCGCGCTATCTCGTCCAGGGGGTCGATGTGTGGCTCAACAATCCACGTCGTCCACATGAGGCTTCAGGAACGAGTGGAATGAAAGTTTCCCCAAACGGTGGTCTAAATCTTTCTGTTCTGGATGGCTGGTGGGCCGAGGCATTTGTGCCGGGGCTTGGCTGGTCCATTGGGGGTGGTGAGGAATATGCGGATCTCGATTATCAGGACTACGTGGAGAGTCTGGCGTTGTACAGTATTCTGGAAGACGACGTACTGCCCACATTCTATAACAGAGGAGCCGATGGAATTCCCCGCCACTGGACAGCCATGATCAAAAAGGCCATGCATAACCTGGTCCCAGTTTACCATACAGACCGCATGGTAAAAGAGTACACGGAAAAATTTTATTTCAACGCTGGCGAAACGTATTTATTGCTCGTCAAGGATCGTTTCAAGGGCCTTCACGAATTTGTAACGTGGAGAAGAAAGGTTGAACAGAAGTGGAAGGGCGTCAAGGTTCTTGAATTTTCTCACACGCAGGAAAAAGCCCATTTTCTGAATGTTACGGCCCGCGCTTCTCTCAGCGAACTTACCCAGGAAGATGTCTCTGTCTGCCTTGTCTTTTCCCGCGATGGACTGCTGGGTGAATTTGAGACAGAGCATCTTGTGCCCATGGAATTTGATCGCGAAGAAAACGGAGTATTTGTGTATACTGCTACGGCGGATGTCAAAAAGGCTGGTGGATACAATTATACAGTACGCATTACTCCCAAAAACTCCGCCATGCTGAGACCGTTGGAACCAAGCTTTATCCGCTGGGCTTAACAAGGGACTAACTCTGTTGTTTGCCAGCGCTTCCGCATTGCGTAAACTCTGGGAAGATTCATTTTCGGATCTTCCCTTTGAGGTTGTTTATAAACAGGATATTCTTCGGCAAGGCATTGCTTTTGCCGAAGAGGCTTTTCGCGATCAAAACTATAAAACCAAAGACTATTTTATTTTTACTTTTGATCGCGTTCCGCTTTCCGATATGGCTCTCGGCGAAAACTGGAAAGCTCCGGAAGAAATCCGTATATCGGGTGGGCCGCATGGTTTGCTGCCTACCGTTATTTCTGTTCGCATTAATCCGGAATCTCCATACAAAGTGGCAGTCAATACTGAGCACATTCTGTCGTTGTTCTATTCAGGGGAAGAAATTGCCAGCGTAGAGTTTCCACCCATCCCGGAATATTACAAACAGAAGTATCCCAATTTGGACAAGCCGATTGGCGAATTAGCTCCCGTGATAGAGTGGGGTTACCTCATATACTTAACCGTCTTTCGAAACTGCCAGTATTTTGGGAAAGAAGAAGAGTGCCAGTATTGTGATATAAACCATAACTGGAGACAGCAGAAAAAAACCGGTCGGCCGTATTCGGGTGTAAAATCCATAGAGCAGATACTCGAGGCACTTTCTGGTATTGACCAGTACGATACAACGGCAAAAGCATATACCATCACAGGTGGTTCCGTTGTTACCGAATTAAAAGGAAAGAACGAGGCGGATTTTTATCTGGAATATGCCGCAGCCATCAATGCAAAATTTCCCGGTCGATGGATTTCCAAAATTGTAACACAGGCATGGGAAATGGAAGATCTGCTTCGCGCAAAAGATGTCGGCGTTCAGATCTATCACCCAAATTACGAAGTCTGGTCCCCCGAATTATTTCCTAAAATCTGTCCAGGTAAAGAACGTTTTATTGGACGCGACACATGGATCCGCAGAGTGATAGATTCTGCAAAAGTTTTTGGTCCCGAAAACGTAATCCCCAATTTTGTAGCTGGCGTAGAAATGGCTCAGCCCGTTGGTTTTACAGAAGTCGACAAGGCTGTTGCCTCTTCGCTCGAGGGCGTTGACTATTTTATGAGCCACGGAATTTCTCCTCGCTTTACTACCTGGTTGCCGGAGCCATTCACTCCGTTGGGCCAGAGTGAGCCAGCCCCGCTGGAGTACTATTTAAAGCTGCTGCGCGGTTACAGAGATCTTCACGCTTCTTACAAGCTTTCCGTACCTCCCGGTTACGGCGAACCCGGGGCGGGAAAGGCAGTGTTTTCTGTATCTGCCTTTATGGATGTGTTGCCATCGGGTTAGTGGGTTCGCTCACCACAAATCCGTTTCCATCCCAAGTGTAATCGAATATCGAATAGTTTTCTGTCTGGTCGGTATCGGAGTTAAAAAAACGAACGACAGACCGAATTGTGTTCCTGTCGGCAGAAATTTTGTGTTCTTTCAATTCTGGAAATTTTCGCGAAGATTCTCCGGGCAGCAGCAGTTCAGCTTCCATACAAGCGGGTGGGTCGCAAAAAGATGGATACCATACAAAGTGTTCTTTCAGCTTTCCCTTTGAATCGATGCTGAAAAAGCGTTCGTGAAACTGACCATACTCGATTTCAGAGAATATAAAGTATTGAATAGAAAAAAGATGCGGTATGGCTGGATGGAAAAGTTTCCCCTCGCGTGTGGAAAATACAAATCCCTCCTGCGGTTGTCTGGAAATGGGCCCGGTTTCGATTTCTTTTCTGTCGAGCGTTTTGCCAGTTTCGTCAACCAGATGGAGTTCCATTTTTTTGTTTTGAACGCCCAAGTTGCGCACCAGCAGAGTATTTTCGCCAAGCTTAAAACCTGCGTCACTGAGTAACCCCCCCCAGACAAATCCTTTGCCTTTGGGCGTTATTACTTCATACCAGTATTCCTTATTGTTCTGCAATGTAAAAAGCTCATCGGTTTTCTGGAGAATAGTCAGTTGTTCACCGGCTCTGGCAGAATATATGATAGAAGCTTTTAGATTCGGTCTGGAGCGAATGTTGACATCATTTCCAAAAACAGCTGTTAAACCCTCCGGCTTAACAGAAATGACCGAATCCCAGTGATTTTGAGAAAACAGGGATTGCACAACCACCAATCCCAGAAGCAGTTTGTTTCGCATGCGTCTCTGTGAAGAATATCACTGTTTGCGTAAAGAAAATTCTGCATGGCAATGAACTGTGCAGTAACAACTTAGCGACGCAGGGATTCGAACCCCGGACACACGGATTATGATTCCGTTGCTCTAACCGGCTGAGCTACGTCGCCGTATTTGGCGCGGGCAGGACTTGAACCTGCGACCTTTGGGTTATGAGCCCAACGAGCTACCAACTGCTCTACCGCGCGATGTCTAAACCACTTTCTTTTTTGGCATCATGCCGTCAATCACTTTTTATTGTTCAGCAAGTTATCAATCTGCATTGCATTCGACTGTATCCCCTCAGGCTTTCTTCTTTGTAAAGCTGTCCCGTGCAAACTATCTTCTCGAAGGTCTGTATTTCCCTCCAATAATTGCAGAGAAATTGCCGTAGGCTGCATCTCTTCTGCGACTTTCGGAAGAGGAATTCCCTTGTTGTAAGGACAAACCTGCTGGCATATATCGCAACCAAAAATATAATTATGCTTTTTTCCCTGGAAGACTGGTGGTACTTTCTTTTCAATGGTCTGGTACGAAATACATTTTTCCGAATCTATGAGGCCACCGGGGAGTATGGCAGAGGATGGACAGGACTTGAGACAGGCAGTACAGATTCCACACTCCATAAAATCAGGATGTGCCAACTCCCGTATTTGATTGTCAACATCATTCGGAAGCTCTGAAGGGAAGAGAATAAACGCAAGAAAAAAATAACTTCCATGCTCCTTATGGATGAGCATTCCATTGCGACCAATGAACCCAAGTCCGGCCAATCTTGCATAATAGCGTTCAGGAAAGGGAGCCGAGTCCGTGATTCCCCGCGCGTTGTATCCCTCTGCTATCTGTTTCATTTTCTTTTTCAGGAATTTATGGTAATCGCGTCCTAAAGCATAGCGTGCAATCCTGTATTGTTTGGCAGATCGCAGAGCGATTTCACCAGCCTGCGTACGATAGGGAAACAACAGCGCCATTCCCGTTTGGGCTCCCGGGAGAACGGACTCGGGGTGCATTCTGGCAGGGTTTTCAAGATAATTCATTCCTGCGTGCAGTTTTTGAGAAAGATATTTTGCAAAGATTTCCTGAAACCGGGCAGACGGTTGCGACAATCGAAAAAAGGCAGATTCTGCAAACCCCTGTTGGCTGGCCCGCTCGGCAAGAAGCTGTAAATCTGCCCAGGTCAGTGTCATACAAAGTATTGTGGCAGAACCTGTTTCATTTTTTCTCTGTCTTCCGGCTTTTGTTTTTCAGGATTTGTCATAATCCCAAATGACAAGGCTTTTTTTGCCGGTCCCGGAAGAGGATGTCTTTGAGCGAGCAGGGGAAGGGCATTGCGCAAAATTTCCTGCGCTTTTCCCGAATTTTTTTTGACGACAGCCATAACCGAATCCACTCCCACAGCTTCTTCCTCTTCTCTCCAAGCGTCGTAATCGGTAGACATGCATACCATCTGGTAACACATTTCCAGTTCGCGGGCGAGCTTGGCTTCCGGCAATACGCTCATATTGATAATGCCGGCTCCCCAGGATTTATAAAGTTTTGATTCTGCACGGGTGGAAAAAGACGGTCCTTCCATGCAGATCAGGGTTTCGTCCCGATGTAGTTGGACGCCCGATACTCTGGCAGATTCGGCAAGAATTTCGGCAAGTCCTTCGCTAAATGGATCTGCCAGAGAAACATGTGCGACAATACTGCCATCAAAATAGGAATCTTGCCTGTGGCGCGTGCGGTCAATAATCTGAGTGGGAAGAACAAAATGGCCTGGAGCAATTTCTTCTTTGAGAGAACCAACAGCAGAAAAAGCAATGATCTCTTCTACACCCAGCATTTTCAATGCGGCGAGGTTCGCCTTTTGCGGGATATTGCCTGGAGTAATGAAATGTCCCTTTCC
The DNA here is from genome assembly GCA_020719945.1 of Turneriella parva. Taxonomy (GTDB): domain Bacteria; phylum Spirochaetota; class Leptospiria; order Turneriellales; family Turneriellaceae; genus DYKF01. The sequence goes on along the minus strand of DYPL01000008.1, from coordinate 33,167 downwards.
ATGCCGGGGTAAAAAGGCGATGCGCAATGTTTTTTCGCCATTCGTGAATGCAGCAATGGTAATTTCATCGGAAGGCTTTCCCCAAGGGGTATCCGGGTATATCCTTTCTATAATTTCCAATCCTTCGAGAGCATATACTCCCGTACCACCAATAACGCCTATTTCCGCTTTTTTCATTATTTTTCTCCTGCCATTAATTCAGCGATTCTGGTGAGCAGACGGACACCATATCCGCTGGCATTCGCCTGATATAATCCAATATTTTTATCGATCATTCCGGTGCCGGCTATATCGATGTGTGCCCATTTTTCGGGATGATCGAGAAAAACAGATAGAAAGGCCGCTGCGCTCGATGCCCCGCCGTATCTGCTTCCAATATTGTTAAAGTCTGCAATTTCTGATTTCAGCATTTCCCGGTAAATTCTATCTACGGGGAGCCGCCAGACCGGTTCCAGCGATTCTTTTGCCGCTTTTTCGATCGTTTTAGCGGTTTCGTCAGATGGCGTAAACAGACCAGCGTAATGATATGCCAGGGCGATCACGCAGGCACCTGTCAAAGTCGCCATGTCTACAATGAGATCCGGATTGTATTCTTTCTCGAGATAGGTGAGCAGGTCGGCAAGAACCAGGCGCCCCTCTGCATCCGTGTTCTGCACTTCCACTGTATGGCCTTTCAAGGAACGGTATACATCTCCAGGGTTTTGGGCTAAACCGTCCGGTTTGTTTTCTACCAGACCAATGGCTGCAATAATTCTCGTATTGACTCCCATGGCTGCAGCGGCTCCAATGGCATGTAGAACGGCAGCAGCGCCCGACATATCATATTTCATGTCATGCATTTTTTCGGATGGTTTAATAGAAATTCCACCCGTGTCAAATGTCACGCCCTTTCCGGCCATTGCAAGGGTTTTCTGCGCTCCTTTCGGAGAATATTCGAGAACTGCCATGGCTGGTTCGCGACGACTTCCCTGGTTGACAGAGAGAATTCCACCCGCACCCATGGCCTCCAGCTCTGCTTTTCCAAAGATGGTGATTTTTAACTTGTTAATTTGAGCAATTTCTTTTGCTCTTTCCAGAATTGTATCGGAATACACAACATTCGATGGCAAGACCTGGAGTGAGCGCATGCCAGTGGTATAGCGCGCCTGGATAGAGTATTTTTTAAGGGCTTCGCCAAAGCGGGTTTCATAGGTTTTCGGAACGAGCACTCCTGCTTTCTTAAGGATTACTTTTTCTGAGGAGGGTTTGCTCTTCATTCTGTCCACCGGAGCGCCGGCTCCTGCGGCAGCCATGGCAATCATATTGGCTGTTTTCTCGGGAGAGAAACGGGAATAAAAAGCAGAAGGCAGTTGAAGATTCGCAGAAGATAATCGGGTAGCGGCGTCGCTAAGTGCCTGAAACAATATTTCCCCTGCTTTTATTTCGTCGAGTTCGGCCAGTTTCCCTATGCCGTAATGCCAGCGGCGGGGGGCCTGAACCGATTCCCCGGGCTCGCCTTTGAACCAGGGATAATTATCTAACAGGGAGGTTCCTTCCTGGGAAGCTGTAAATACAATCGTAACTTCGTCTTTGCCGATAGAATCGGGTACAATTTCTATGGCAAGTTCTGCAAAGTGCAGATAATCATTTGCGGACGTTTTTCCTTTCATAACAAATCCAGCAAAAAATGGAAGGACAGGACGCCAAATATTTTTCCAGTGTTACGGCAATATTCCCTTCAGTTCTTCAATTAGTTGTTGTTTCATGATAGAATGGTTGGAAAGATTTTCTTCGATGATTTCGTGAATCCGTGAACCGATGATAAATCCATCTGCAACCGTGGCAGCCTCTTGTGCGTGGGCTGCGCTGCGAATTCCAAAACCGGCTAAAATAGGTACCCTAGTTTGTTTGCGGATAGTCTGGATTGTTTTGCGGAGCGGCTCAAGAGTAAAGCCACTTTGGCCCGTCGTTCCTTTCAGAGAAACGAGGTAAATAAATCCCCTTGCCACCGAGACAATTGCTTTCAGCCTTTCTGGCCGGGTAGTGGGGGTAATAAACTGAATCCAGTCTGGACGATTCGGGGCGGGTGCGGGAGCCTCTTCTAAAGGTACGTCTGGTACAATGACACCACCAACATTCAAAGTGTAGAGTCTTTTAAGCATTTCGTCAAAGCCGGCAGCATGAAAAAGATTCGCATAGGCCATAACGCTGAATTTGAAATCCGGATGTTTTCTGGATATTTTTTCAAGAAATTGAAAAACAAGTTCCCGAGAAAACGGGTGAGATAAAGAGCGACGAAAAGCTCTCTGCAATACTGGCCCATCTGCAGAAGGATCCGAAAAAGGAAGGCCGAGCTCAATTGTATCCGCTCCCGAGCGAATCAATAAATCTACAATTTCTTCACTGCTCTGCCAGTCAGGATCGCCAAGAGCCAGGTAGGGGACAAATAAATATCCCCTGGTTTCTTTTCGTTTTAAAAGATAATCCGTAAAGGGTGTTAATTCCTGTTTCATTTTGTTACCAGTGCAGAGTTTCAGAGCATGCTCAAAAATTCTTCTTCCGTTAAGATAGTAAGCTGCAGTTGCTCAGCCCTTTCCAGTTTTGAACCAGCTGCTTCACCGGCAACAACATAATCCGTTTTAGCAGATACTGCTCCAGATACGCGTCCGCGCCTTTCTTTCACCAATTCGGCTGCCTCCGTGCGGCTTAACTTTTTCATGGTTCCAGTAAACACAAATGTCTTTCCGAAAAAAGAAGAATCTTTTTTGGGTGCAGGAGAAATCAGTTCCACGCCATAATTCCGGAATTTCTGTAAAAGGTTGCGATTGCGGGGATTGTCCCTGAATTCTGCGATGGCTTGGGCTGTAGCAGGGCCTACTTCGTGGATGGCCGTGAGCTCCTTTTTATCCATGGCGAGTAGGGTTTCAAGATTACCTGAATTTTCGGAGAGAATCTGCGCAATATGCGAGCCAACTCCCGGAATACCAAGCGAGCGAAGAAATATTGCAAAAGGTATACTTCTCCTATAATGGATGGATGCGATTATTTTAGCTGCAAGTTTTTCGCCCATTTTTTCAAAGGGGAGAATTTGTTCTTTGGTTAGCGCAAAAATATCTGCCACATCCGAAATAATTCCAGCCGAATAGAATTTTTGAACCCATTCTTCTCCCAGTGTCTCTACATCTATGCCATCTCTCGAAACAAAGTACTGAATTTGAGCAACAACTCTTCCTGAACAATCCGGGTTTGCACAACGTACAAAAATATCTTCTTTCACGAGAGGGGCACCGCAAGAGGGGCAGTGTTTGGGAAAAACAGGCGCTTCCAGCGATGCATGTTTTTCGTCAGGGACAACGCGAACAACCCTTGGGATAACGTCCCCGGAGCGAATGATCTCTACAGTATCTCCCTGCCGTATATCGAGTTTTTCCATCTGCGACTGGTTGTGCAGGGTAGCACGCGAAACCACAACGCCACCAATCGTCACTGGTTCAAGATTGGCAACGGGAGTGATTACGCCCGTTCGCCCTGTCTGGTAGACAATGGAATTGACCCTCGTGAAACCAGCTCTGGCTGCAAATTTCCAGGCAATAGCAAACTTAGGTGAACGAGTCGTAGTGCCAAGTTCCTGTTGTGTTTTCAAAGAATTTATTTTTACCACAATGCCGTCAATATCAAAGGGAATGCCCGAACGACTGGATTGAACGGCTTCATACTGTTTTTGAATTTCTTCCCTTCCTCCACGAAAAGACAATTCTCCGGGACGAAAACCTAATTCAGGAAAAAGTGAATTCCAGATATCCGACTGCAGTTCGGGAAGAGTGAGCCCCACTATCGTTGCCACAGAATAAGGAAAAAATGTCAGCCGCCTCGATCGCGTAACCGAAGAATCTTGCAGGCGTAAAGAACCGGCTGCGGCATTGCGGGGATTGGCAAAATTCTTTTTGCCTTTTTCTGTGAGCTCTGCGTTGAGATCTAAAAAGTCCTGCTTTTTCATTACTACTTCTCCGCGAATTAATAACCGCCCTGGTTTTTTGCGAAGAGACAATGGAACATTGGCTACTGTCCTCATGGTGTGTGTTATATCTTCTCCTGTAAAACCGTCTCCTCGTGTCGATGCCGTGCGCAATATCCCATCCAGATAAAGAAGCTCTGCCGCAAGCCCATCGTATTTGGGTTCGGCGTGGTACTCCGGATGACTCTGTCCCGTCTCACGGCGGATGCGTTCGTCAAATACCAAAAATTCATCGAGGGAGAGGGCATTGTCCAGAGACAGCATGGGCGGATCATGCGGGACGGGAGCAAAATCTTTCGAAATTTCACCGCCTGTTTTTTTTAACGGGGAATCCTGGTCTCTTAAATCAGTATGCAGCGATTCTACTCGTTGTAAAAGACGAAACAAATCGTCATAAAAAGCATCGTCAACTAAAGGAGAATCCAAGACATAATACTGATGGGCCAGGAATTGAATTTCCTCAACCAGAGCTCTATAACTGCTGCGATTAAATAATTCGGAAACAGGATATTCTTCTGCGCTTTTCACAGTTCCGCAATACAGGCTGTATACGGGATGAAAACTCTAAAACAGAAACTGAATTTTTTTCCAGTTCGGGCGGATTTTTTTAAGTTGCCGCAGGTATTCCGTTGCCTCTTCCTCAAATCCAAGTTTTCTGCTGATCACAATCAGATTATAGAGGGCTATGGGGTTTTCTGTCCGCAGGGAAAGAGAACGCTTCAGTTCATCGCGCGCAAGTTCTGGTAACCCTGATCTGTAACTGCAATAGGCGCGGATTGTATAACTGTCAGCATTGTATGGTTGCAGGGTGTTGTAATGCTGTAGTATTTCCATAGCTCGGGGATATTCTCCATTCTGGGCAAGCACTTTTCCGTACAGATAGAGCGTATTGGGGTGTCTGGGAAAAATTGAAATAGCCTCGGCAAGCAGAGAAGATGCGGTATCCAGATCTTTATCGTGCTGTGCCGTGCGGGCATCGGAGACGAGTTGATTGAATCTTTCTGTATGCTGGCTAAGCATCACCGTGATCACTGTGACATCGTCGCGCGGATCCGTTCCAAGAATGAAGCGATTGTACACAGACATCACATGCTCGGATGCTTCCTGAACCGCCATATAGCGTGTAGAGGCAATGGCTTCGTGCAGTCTTTCCATTCCGAATGGTTCATCGTTTGTGTTAATGGATTCGATGAAGCCATCGGTAAAGATAAATATTTTATCTCCAGGCTCCAGTGCCGTGCTGCTGTCTTTTAACAGAGAACCGGCATCCGGAAACATTCCGAGCAGAGTTCCACGCGAGAGAAGTTCTTCCGTAGTTCCTGTTTTGTACCGTAAAATTATTGGGGGAGGAGCAGCCGCACTGCTGTAGAGAATATTATAATCAGAATCTATCACCATGTAAAAAGAAGTCAAATAACTTTCACGTTTAACATATTGCAGTAGATCAAGGTTGACCTTGCGAAAAATTTCGCCGGGTGAATCTAATCTATGATTGCGAAAACTCAGTTTTCCGATTGCGGTCATGAGTGCAGCGGGTACGCCATGACCAGAAGCATCCGAAACAACGAGACCAAGCTTGTGGCCACCTAATGGAATGTAGTCATAAAAATCGCCACTCACCTCGGTAAGGGGAAAAAACTTAACCCAGAACTGTAGTCCGCGCCAGTCTGGAATGCGGGGGGGAACAAATCCCTTCTGTATATTCCGGGCAAGCATGAGTTCCTTTTTATTGGCTCTCAGCTCGCGTTCCAGCTGTTCATTGGCAACATTGAGATATTCAATGGCTGTATGGAGATCTCTTTTGTCCCGAATCAGCTCCTGCGTTTTTTCCAGGACAGAATGCACGTAAGCATCGTATGCCTTGATTTTCTGGTCTGCCGAAAATTCTTCTGTCTGATCTTCCTTTATTTCCAGGGTTATCGTAATTTTACTTCTCGACTGTTTAATATCGGGATTCTGAGAGAGCAGAGTTTCCGATGGTTCAAAAGGAACTTTTTTTACTGCGACGACAGATCTTTTCAACTGAAAAAAATGGAGAAGATAATCGAGATGGCCCAGAATAAAAAAAAGATCCGTTTCATCCGGCTGACAAACTTCCAGCCCCCGCAGAGTGATCTGGTATTTCTTTCCGTTGTCCGATGTTTGCGGATACACGGTCAGATAGGTCATGGATAGATGAAGATAAGCAGGAGTTTTGTAAAACAACTCCCGAAAAGTAACCATTTCGGAAGGCGTAGCCGAAAAAGCAGACATCGCAAGAGCCATGGCCTCGCGTCCCGCTTCGCGCATCCATGTAGCAAATTCTGGGTGCCGCAGAAATCCCTGGAGGCCCCGCCTTTCTTCCGAAAGAGAAATCCAGTCATCCCCATTCCAGAGAGGGGACAGGGATTTTAATTCGGAGACAAAACTGACCCCGCCATGCATGGCAAGGTCAGAAAAAAGTTTTACCCGTTTTCTATGAACGAGACAAGACATTACTTCTTAGTGGGTTTTAAGCGCAATTCAAATCTGCTGATGGAATTGTCGCCATCAATTTTGGCATAACCGGTAAGTTTATCGATTCTCTCAACCATTTGCAGATACTGTGCAACAAACATGGAGAAAGAACTTGTTTTTGCATACGCAACTACGGTAGCTATATCAATAATGCCTCCCGTATAGTACTTGCCAGATTTTGGAAAATTGCGGACAGCGAGCGTTGATTCCTTTGATTTTTCTATCTTGGCAAAAGCTGCCGGATTTGTTGTTCCTATGATTTCCGTATCCGTAATGATGATATACGCAAAGGTTTCTTTGACGACAGGAGCGGGTTCTTCTGATTCTTCTTCTGTTGCAGATTCCTCATCCATGCTCAATCCGTCGAGTTCTTCGTTTGCAAGTTCTTCTTCGGATTTAAGCTGTTGCTGTTTTTCGCGCAATGTTATTGTAAACAGAGTGTGTTTTCCCTGCTTGCCTTTCTTTATGGAGAAGTCTCTATTGTCTTCTGGCTTGGCATTTTCTTCTGCCATGATTTTTTCGATAAGCATGACATAATTTTTAGAGCTGCCTTTGGCTATCCCCATGGAGAAGAATCCATTCCAAGCATTAGGATTCTGGAGATCCTTTTCCGGAGGAATGTCCGCAACCGTCATGGAAAAATTTCCGTGGATGGGAGCGAGAAGATCTTTGCGCAAATCAAGCCCTGCTTCTTTTGCTATTTCTTCCGAGGTGCGTTCCATCTCTTTCTTAAATTCTGGAACCGATTCTTCGATAAACTGCAGATACCCGGCAAAGTTGAGTTTTACCATAAAGTACAGCAAAGGGCTGCCAGGATGAGAATCCAGAGATAAATTGGGTGCGTCAGGATTGATCAGTTTGTGGAGAGCGGTTTCAGAAGACTGAAGATATCCGTTTTTGTATTTTTCTACAAAGTGCCCGACAATGCCCGATTTATTCAACGTAAAATAGCCACCGGCAGTGACAATATTTTCCTCTACCTCAGCCTGCATTTTGCGAATAAGGGCAGAAGAAAACGAAAGCTCACGGGGAGTTTCCGTGCTTCCAAGACTTCCCGAGAAGGCAGAAAATGCATTCATATACTGCGTGGGATTGATGTAGAACCATGCTACCGCTTTTACAGAAGAAAATTCTTTTTTTCCCTGCACATACCACTCGGCATCTGTAATTTTGTTTTTGCTCATTTCTACAGCGGACACAGCTCCCAGTCTGGAATTAGAAGCAGCAATAAAATCGCTGCCTTTAATTACGAAGAGGGGGGTTTCTCCGGGAATTTCAAAGAGTCGTCCTTTAATATGCTCCGTTATAGCGGGCACGGTCCCCGCTTCATCTGGCATTTTGGCACGCTGCAACATGTATGCATAAAGTTTGTCACTGTTTTTGGCAGGAAAATAGATGCGAACGTATTTCGTTTCCAGAAGTCCTTCGGGATTGACAACAAAGTTTCCCGTTACGCTCATTTTACTCGCGGGATCAAAGCCGATGGTCAGAAGATCTTTCGAAGAAAGAGGATTCACTCCAGTTCTCTCTTTTGCCTGTTCAGCAACAGAGGCAACGATGGTTTCAGAAGACGGACCAAGCAATCCAAGGAGAAAGTCTTTGAGATAGTTCGTTGCTTTGGTAGAAGATTCTACTTCAATGTAGAATGTATCTTCAGCGGAAGCATAATTCTCTGGTGAAAAAGAGAAAACGGCGGAAGGAAGCCAAAGAGCCAAAATAAGGAGAATATTGTTTTTTTTCATAACCTGTTCCTGAGACGATGAACCAAGGAAAAGGTTCTCATGAAAATGACAAGCTATATTTTAGGAGAGAGTTCCCTCACGAGCAGTGAATTTTTCCCATAATCATATACTCTGGTAAAATGAGTAGACAAACGTTCAAAGTCTGCACGGGAAATTTCTCTGCGGCGGGAATTGGGAACCTGCACCATGAGCAGCGCAGAATTCCAGCCCAAAGACGACAGTTTTACCAGAGAATCCGTGAGAGTAAAGGCAGGTTTCAGTGGAGCCGATTCGAGATAAGGAGGATCCGCAAAAATGATTAAATCGAGAGTAGATGCGGGTGGAGTAAGTTCTGGCGGTTGACTAACAAAAGTAAGGAGTTTTTTAAAGGAATTGGAGCGCATCACGAGACCTTTCTCTGTGACAGAGTGCTTTATCAGCCAGGAGCGAATGTCAGTAATACGATTACTTTCCATTTCAGAAAACCAGGTTTTTAGAAATCCCTGGCTGATAGCTTCCATCCCCATTTGGCCTGATCCGGAAAACAGATCCAAGAATACGGACTTTTCCGGATGAATAATATGATTTTCAATAATTTGAAATGCTGCCTCCTTCATTTTCGACGGCGTCGCATTCTGGTGTCCATGGTGTGCCGGGGGCAGGGGAATAACCTTATTCTTCAGGGAACCCCGCATGACTTTGAGAAATGCTTTCATCCGGCACTTTTTCCCGGCAATTCATCCGGTAAATACTTACGGATTTTTTCGTAGAGAGTTTTTCTGGAAATATTGAGCAGGCGGGCCGTTTGCGATATATTGCGGCGGCTTTCTTCAAACACCCGCAGAATATGTTCTTTCTCGACATCTTCCAGAGTAAGGGCTTTGGGTGGTGGAGAGAACAGATTTCCCTGTTCTCTCGCAGGGGGATTGGTATACCCGGGGGATTTTTCTTCTGCTGCGATTTCTCTGGCAATTTCCGGAATAAAACCCGCCAGATGAAAAATATCAATGCGGTTGCTTTCTGCCGTCGTGATAAGTCGGTAAAGAAATCGGAACAGTTCTTTCTCGTTGCCAGGCCAGGCCTTTCTGGAAAGACCTTCTTTTAAAAAGGCTGAGAGAACCATTTCGCGCCCCAGTTTGCGCGAAATCCACTGCGCGTATTGATCAATCAGGAAAATAATATCCTCGGACCGTTCAGATAGGGGTGGGATTCTTACAGGAAAAGAATGGATTCGGTAATACAGTTCCTGGCGAAGGGTACCTTCGTGGACATAGGCCTGAACATTTTCCGGCACGGAAAAAATTACGGCAGGTTTATCATTGTCGGGTCTCATTTCCTGCCACTGCAGCCACTGCATCATTCTTCCCTGAAGTTCCCAATCCAGGTTCTGGAGGTTCTCAATGTAGAGAGTTCCTTTTTGCTGCAGAGAGAGAAATTCGGGTGATGGATCAAAAGAAGGATTTTCTGTTCGTTTTCCGAACAGAATGGCTTCTTGGAGTCTTGGGTTAGAGGGCCGCAATTTTACGGTTCTAAATGCTTCCTTATTCCTGTCGCTCATGGAGTGAATATAGTAAGCAGCCCTCTGTGGATCATTTCCCTGTGAGTAAATAATAAAGACGGGCAGTTTAGTATCTGCTGCGCGATTCAGTTTATCGATAGTGCGCTGCATGGCGTTACTGTACCCCAGATTCAGGCTGAATGGTGGAAGAATATCGGTATCTGCCTTATCAGACTGTGGTTGCGAGACAGAAAGCGATTCATTTACCTGCCTTAAAATAGTGTTCGATCTTCTATACCGTAAAAAGTGAATATTTTTTAGAAGAAAATGATGCAGGAGATAGCCGGGAATTTCATCCCGAATAAACAGAATATCCTGTATAAGGGTTTCGTTGGAATCAAGAAATTGCTGCAATTCGGCACTTTGTCCCGTGGGATCCGCAACAATAAGCAACAAGGCAATCTCTCCCTGCTGTAAATCATAAGCCCGGCGCAGTCTTTTTATCCACGTGTCATCTAACGCCTGTTCCGCATCCATTGAAACGATGAGAATATCAGAATGGCTCTTCTCCAGATTGCGCAATCCATCGCGAAAATTTCCCGAAACGGAAACATGAGCCGAAGTAGAAGTAGAGAATGTTTCTTTAAGGAATTTTCTCCTGCTTCCATCCCGGCAGATCATCTGGACGGTTACCATGGGGCAGCCTGAACAGTAGAGTCTGAACGTCAAGCCCTGCTATTCGTCTAAGAATCAGGCTTTTAGCCTTTCTGGCAAGGAAAAGATGTTGACCGTACATGGTTGAATAAAGAGGAAACAGAATTTAATGGGCGACGAGAAGGACACAGACAGGGAAGAGGACTTTCCAGCAGACTCACTGGATTTGCCAGAGCCGGATTCTGTATATGAAAATGAAGTCACTGCCAGATTTGTTCCGTCGCGCGAAAAAGCTCCGTATACGGAATCGAGTATACAGTGGTATCTGGAAGAAATTAACAAAATTCCTCTTTTGACGCGCGCCGAGGAAGACTCTCTCGCGCGCAAAATAGCCGATCATAATGATCAGGACGCAAAAAACAAACTCGTCGTATCCAATCTTCGCTTTGTCGTACAGGTTGCCAAAAAATACCAGAAATACGGGATTGCTCTTCTCGATTTAATCAATGAGGGAAACATGGGCCTCATCAAGGCTGCTGAACGCTTTGACCCCAACCTGGGATATCACTTTATCAGCTATGCTGTCTGGTGGATTCGGCAGGCCATTATTCTCGCAATCAACCAGAAGGCCGCCATGATTCGCCTGCCCATGAATCGGACCATTGACCTCGCCAGAATAGACAAAGTCCAGAAAGCACTAGAAGCGCAGCTTGGCCACGAGCCAACGCTCGCACAGGTTGCGGAACGTCTAGAAATGTCAGAAGAAGATGTCCAGTGGTTAAAACAGATTTCATCGGACTATGTATCTCTGGATGCTCCCCTTTCGGGCGACTCTGAAAATACGCAGATATCCATGGTTCAAGATACAAAGTACGAATCGCCAGAAGAAACCGTTATGTCGACGGCTCTTAAAGAGGTCATCAATACCATTCTCCAGGAACTGACCGTCAGCGAACGCAAAATTATCGAGTACCGCTTTGGACTAAATGGCAAGCCGAGACTTTCGCTCACACAGGCAGGAAAGAAATTTCAACTGTCGAAGGAAAGAGTTCGTCAGATAGAGAAGAAAACCCTTATGAAGCTGCGCCACTATGGCAGTCGGCTTGAACTCGAAGTATTCTTAAACCAGCAGTGAAACCGGCAGAAAAATATTCAGACACAGGGTTTCCCGGGCGCTGGGATTCAAAACGTTTTCTTTTGCTTTTAGTCGTTCCAGCTTTGTTCTTTGCGCTCGGTGGATTGTCTCTCGCCAGCGAAAAACGGATGGAGGATTTTGAAGCGCGGATAGAAGCCAGACAAAGGGAAATTGAAACTGTCAAACTTTCGGCAGCGGAACCATTTCTGTGGAAACCTCTGCTCAACTGTACGGCAGAAAGTGCTCCTAGGGAAGGTTGCATACCTGTCACGATTTCATGGAAAAAAGAAACTGTGCAAAATCCAGAGGCAAATGTGTACACACGCTCCATCGCTTCACCAGATTCCTGTCTCATCTGCCATCGAGCTGAGTCTGGAATTGTACAATGGACGTTTAAGACAACGCCTCCCGGACGACCGCCGGTGCCAGCCGTGGTTTTGTATGGAGCAGGATTCCTATCCCTCCTGGTTTGGGCCCTGCTGCTCTGGTATCGTTTCAGAGAGGGAGAGATTGTCGTTCTTTCGGCCATCTCTTTTCCGGATGAGATAGTTCCCGACGATGCATTGCTGAAAAAACTGATTCCCAGCTATGGCCATGCCTTTTACCGGGAAAAAGGAAGCGGCTATCTTCGCTGGCTCTCTACGCGCCATGGTTACCGCAACTGGTTTCAAAAAATTGCTGCATCGGGAAAATTTGCCGATATTCTGGAACAGGCCGATGTTGGAAAGGCAAGCATGATTTCCGTTCTTTTGCGACAGCCAAGGAATATGCCCTTACCGGTTCGTTCACTGGAAAAAGGCCGCATGCTCGTGAAGCGGGTACCTCCAGGTTTTTTTCTTCTCCAGAATTCTTTGGAATCTCTGGTGGGACACAGCATGCACCTGAAGCAGCTGGAAGAAGCAGTCTGGAAACGGGCCGACGGAAAAAAAGCAGTATTTAAAACTATACCAATAACAAAAAGAATTCAAGAAGAGAGGGAAAAATATGGCAGAAAAGAAGAAAGTACCGGCGGTTAAGCAAGAAAAGAAAATCCTCGTTATCGTAGAGTCACCCGCCAAAATACGAACTCTGTCTGGCTTCCTTGGCTCCGGTTACGAGGTGCAATCGTCTAAGGGGCACCTGATCGATTTACCGAAAAGCTCGCTTGGAGTGGATATTGGCCAGGGGTTTGAACCGCGCTATATTACCATACGCGGCAAGGGAAAAATTCTTGGGGATCTCAAAAAGAGTGCCAAAAAGGCATCTGCGATTCTTCTTGCAACCGACCCCGACCGAGAGGGCGAGGCAATCAGCTGGCATCTCGAAAGAGTGTTTGAAGAGGTTAATTCCAATATCCGTCGTATTGAGTTTAATGAAATCACGCGTGAAGCGGTGCAAAACGCATTGCTCCATCCTCGCGAGGTAAACTCACTGCGGGTTAACTCCCAGCAGGCACGCCGTATTCTCGACAGGCTCGTTGGTTACAGTATTTCTCCTGTTCTCCAGACAAAGTTTGGTAGCAAAAGATTTTCAGCGGGCCGCGTTCAATCCGCCGCTCTGAAAATCATCGCAGACAGAGAAAACGAAATAGACGCTTTTGTGCCAAAAGAATTCTGGGAGTTTGACCTTCCCTTTAACAAGGAAGGAGGAAGTGCCAAAGATGCAACGGCTCTGTTCAGACTTGCATCGATAGATGGCAACAAGGCCGACATATCTTCCGCTGTCGAAGCAGAACTGCTACAGAAGGCTCTATCCTCTGCCACGTATGTGGTGAGTGAGCGAAAATCTACAGAAAGAAAAATCATGCCTCCGGCTCCCTATATAACATCCCGGTTGCAGCAGGATGCATCTACGCGGCTCGCTTTCCGGGCGCAAAAAACAATGTCGGTTGCCCAGACTCTGTATGAAGGGGTAGATATAGGCAGCGGACAGGTCGTGGGTCTCATTACCTACATGAGAACGGATTCCACACGTATATCCGATGCAGGCCTTGCCATGGCGCGCGGATATATCGAGAAAGTATATGGAAAAGAGCATCTTCCTGATGAGCCACAGCACTATTTTAAAAAACAGAAACAGGTGCAGGATGCCCATGAGGCAATCCGCGTAACCGATGTCAGTAGAACGCCCGTAAAAATGGAGCCATTTCTTACAAAAGATCAGTACAAAATATACTCCCTGATCTGGAGAAGATTTGTTGCTTCACAAATGAAATCAGGAATTGACGAACAGACAAAACTGGAAATAACCGGAACATCAAATGGAAAAAACTATATTTTCAGATATACATCCTCTCATGTAAAATATGCTGGCTTTCGCGAGGTATTTCCCATTGGAGACGAAAAAGAGAAATTTGTTCCATCGTTCGAAGAAGGACAGGCATTGAAGTCCGGGAAACTGATTTCTACGCGTAAGTTTACCCAACCACCTCCTCGCTATACCGAGGCCTCCCTGATCCGTAAAATGGAAGAAGAAGGTATTGGGCGCCCTGCGACGTATGTGCCAACTATTGCCACGTTAGACAAACGATCTTACATTGAACGAAAAGGCCGCCAGTTAAAAGCTTCACCTCTCGGAAGAGTGATCAACGCCGTTATGGCAGAAAATTTTCCAGACATTGTCGATCTGGAATTTACAGCCGGCATGGAAAAAAAACTGGATGAAGTAGAAAACGGAAACCAGGACTGGCGCGAAATGCTTTCAGTATTCTATAACCCGTTTGCAGAGGAGGTAAAAAAAGCGGAATCTTCCATAGAAGATAAGAGCTTTCTGATCCGGGAACCCATGGGTAGAAAATGCCCCCAGTGTGGAAATGAGCTGCTGAAAAAACTCGGCAAAAACGGGTATTTCATTGGTTGCAGCAATTTTGTCGGTGGCTGCCGCTATACGGAAAGCATTCCTTTGGGAGTTTGTCCCCAGTGCGGCGGAAACGTCATCCGCAAAAAGACCAAAAAAGGGCGCGATTTTTTTGGCTGTGAAAACTATTCAACCACGGGTTGCGATTTTTCCATGATGGATAAACCTGCCGAGCGCACCTGTCCCAAATGTGGTTCCATCATGGGGCAGAAGGTTCGCAAAAGCGGTATTACCATGACCTGCCAGAATGCGGAATGTAAATATGTCATGGAAGAAACAAGCGAGGAAGAAAATAAAAATGAATGACTTTATGGAACACCTATCAGTGGAAAAAGGCTATTCCATCCACACCATAGACGCCTACGGCAAGGATCTTGAGCAATGGTTTCAATTTTTGGAATCAGAAAATCTTCAAACGGTGAATTCCAAAACGGTGTACGCATTTCTGTCTGCCTTTGAGCCTGCCCTGAACCGGCGCAGCCAGGCAAGAAAATTGTCGGTCATTAAAAGTTATTATCGGTACAAGGAAATACAGACGGGCCAGGAAAGCCCTGTAGAATCAACGAAAATACGCGGCTTTTCTAAAAAGCTGCCCGAAATTATTAAACCCATTGAAATGGAGCATTTACTCGAAAATGATACGGGCCAGAATTCATTTTTACAGATGCGGGACATGGCGTTCCTCGAATTTTTATATTCAACCGGAGCACGGGTCAGCGAAGCTCTTTCACTTTTTGAACGCGATATTTTTCAGGCCGGAGCCATATCCGAATCCGTTAAATTGAGCGGAAAGGGAAAGAAAGAGCGCATTGCATTTATTGGCGCAGCTGCGAGGCAAAGAATATTAGAGTATATACTCCAGAAAAGAGCCCGATTTCCAGAGAAAGAGCATTTGTTTATTAATCTTCGGGGAGGAACTCTTTCCCGCCGGGGGGCTTTGTATATCCTTCAAAAACGATCGCTGCTTTCCGGAATGCGTCCCAATGTGAAAGTCCACAGCATGCGCCATTCTTTTGCAACCGATATGCTTAACGAAGGAGCGGACATACGACATGTGCAGGAATTACTGGGTCATTCGAGTATATCTACTACGCAGATTTATACACATGTAGCCAAAGACCGTCTGCGGGATGTGTACCGAAAAGCTCATCCGCATGCGATAAAAAAGGGAGAACAGTATGAATGACCAACAATGGAGATCGACAACAATCCTGTGTATTCTACGGGATGGTAAAGCAGCCATGGCAGGAGACGGCCAGGTATCGTTGGGACAAACCATTATGAAAGGCAACGCAGTCAAGGTTCGCCGGATCTTTGGCGGCAAAATTATCGCGGGATTTGCAGGAGCGACCGCAGATGCTCTCACTCTTCTCGAAAAATTTGAAGAAAAGCTCCAGGCATTTGGCGGCATTTTACAGAGAGCAGCGGTAGAACTTGCCAAGGACTGGCGCACCGACCGCATGTTGCGGCGCCTCGAGGCCATGATGATAGTAACGGATGGAAAAAAGGTTCTCCTGCTTACCGGTACTGGAGATGTCATAGAACCAGAGGACGGAATTGCAGCCATTGGTTCCGGCGGCAATTATGCTCTTTCGGCGGCGCGCGCTCTCGTGAAACATTCCAGTCTATCGGTTTCCGAAATTGCTCTGGAATCCCTGAATATTGCCGCCGATGTTTGCGTATACACCAATCATTCCATTACTCTTGAAGAGGTATAAATGTCTAAAGAAAAAGAAGAACTGGCTGGTCAGCTGACGCCAGCGGAAATTGTAACCTATCTCGATCAGTTTATTATTGGCCAGAAAGAAGCGAAAAAAGCAGTAGCGATTGCCCTGCGGAATCGATCGAGGCGGCTTGCTCTCGGAGAAGATCCGCTGCGGGAAGAAATTCATCCCAAAAATATCATCATGATGGGTCCTACCGGAGTGGGCAAAACGGAAATCGCTAGGCGCCTATCCAAACTCGTCAACGCTCCGTTTGTAAAAGTAGAGGCAACCAAATATACAGAAGTGGGCTATGTGGGGCGCGACGTAGAAAGCATGATACGTGATCTCGTCATGACTTCCATTAAGATTGTTCGCAGCGAACATGAAGAGCGGGTGAAGGAACAGGCCGAAAAAAAAGTAGAAGAGAAGCTTCTCGATCTTCTGTTTTCTCCGGGAGAAAAAGATACTGCCGAGGACGAAATTCGGGAATTGTTTCGTCGCAAACTGCAGGCGGGTGAAATGGAAGATCGCGAAGTAGAAATTCCTGCCCCGACGCGCGAACCTGTAATGCAGGTAATGGCCGCTCCGGGAATGGAAGAATTTGAGCAGCAGATGCAGTCCATTTTGGGCGATATGCTCCCTAAAAAAAGAGAAAACAAACGCCTGCCCGTTTCCATGGCAAGAAAAATTCTTCTCGAAAAAGAAACTAATGATTTGGTAGACTCCGAAAAAATTCGCATGGAAGCCGTAGAACGGGCAGAGCAACAGGGAATTATTTTTATCGATGAGATAGATAAAATTGCCAGTAGATCTTCTCGTGGATCGGGTGAGGTTTCGCGAGAAGGGGTACAGAGAGACATACTGCCTCTCGTAGAAGGCTCTACCGTCAATACGCGTTTTGGCCAGGTCAAAACCGATCACGTTCTTTTTATTGCAGCGGGTGCTTTTCACGTTGCTTCCGTGCAGGATTTAATTCCAGAACTCCAGGGAAGATTTCCAATCCGCGTAGAACTCAATTCACTCGGCAAAGAAGATTTTATTACGATTCTTACGAGCCCCCGCAACGCTCTCACAGTACAGTACCAGGCTCTTCTTTCTACGGAAGGAATTGTTCTTGAATACAGCAAAGACGGAATTGATACCATAGCAGAAATTGCAGAAAAAATGAACGACCAGAATGAAAATATTGGGGCGCGCCGTCTTCATACCATCATGGAGAAACTGCTCGAAGACATTTCTTTTGAGCCCGAAAAATTCAGGATGGATACAGTTAAGGTGGACAGAGCATTTGTGCAAAATAAACTTGCCTCGATCGTGGAGAACCGGGATCTCTCGCGTTATATTTTGTAACTTTCTTCATCCTGACAGTGTGCCCGGAGGATAATCTATGATTCCATATAAAAAAATATTACTCTTTCTCGTTGCCGTTGTTCTGTTGTATGCTCAGGCTTTTTCTGCGCGGCTGACCTATCGGGCGGCCATGTCTGCCTTTAACGAAAAAGATTATTATACGGCAAGACTGTTATTGCAGGAGATCGTTCACAAGGATCCTCTCGGAGAATTTGGAGACGATTCTGCCTACCATATCGGGTTGACCTATTTTTACGAAGGCAAATACCCTGCTGCAATTTTTGAATTGAATCTGCTTGGCAGGGATTATCCAGATTCTCCTTTTGCTCCCAATGCGGAGTTTTATATTGCAGAATCGCATTATTACAGCGGCAAGCTTCCGCAGGCATTGCAGATGCATCACAATTTTGTGCGCGAATATCCCGAGCATTCGCTTGCTCCCCGTGCTTTACATTCGAGCGGGTACATCTATCTTGAGCAAAAGAAATATGATATGGCAACAGCCGATTTTGAAAGAGCCATTCGGGAATACCCCTCTGCTGAAAATATTGCTTCTTTGCGTCTTCAGCTTGGTATAGCATGGTATAATCTCCAGGATTATCCAAAAGCTAAAAAAGAATTTGAAATCCTTATAGCAGGGGCCGATACAGCCATGCTTTCGGATGCCGCTGCTTTCTGGTTTGCCCGCTGCGAATACGCAGAGGGAAATTTTTCCAGCGCAAAAGACCGGTTTGCCGAATTAGCAGAGACCTACCCGGATTCTGTCCACGCCCCCGAAGCACTGTACTTTGCCGCTTTAAGCGCTTCCCGGATCGAAGATTCTGCCAGCTCTCTGCAATATCTTCGGCGCATTGAAAACGACTATCTGGACTATCCGCAACGCAGGGAAGTCTATTTTCGGATTGGACAGATTGAATACGCGGCTGGTCGGCCATCCGAAGCAGAAACAGCACTGCGAAATGTTTTTTCGGCGCCGGGAGAAGCATCTGTCATCCCGTCGGCAGCAGATCTTCTCGCAGAAATTTTGACAAAACAAAACAGGGCAGAGGATATCCTGAAACTGTACGACCAGGTATTGAAGGTTCAAAAAGATAACCGCGAAAAACAGGTAATCCTTTCTAAAAAAGCGTCTTTGTTGTATAACTTAAAACGTTACGAAGAATCTGCGGAAGTATACGAGACGGCCCTGTCCCAGACAAAAGCTGGGGATTCTGACGAAGCCGAGCTGACCTATCTGCATGCACAGTCGCTGTATCGATCCGGATTGACGAACAAGGCAAAGCAGAGCTTAAACCTACTGCATAAAATATTTCCATCGTCACCTTTCCGCGCCGATGCCTATTATCTTGCAGGCGAGATAGATTATTATTCATCGGATTTTGATTCCGCTCTCCAGAATTACCAGAAAGTGATTCGTTTTTATCCCTCGCATGCGCGTTCCTTTGAGGCCGCTATGGGGATAGGCTGGACCTATTTTGAGATGAAACAATATGCCCGTTCCGCAGATCAATTCCGGAGTCTATTTAAGACTGCCAATACGGACACACGCATCATACAGGTACGCATGGCCTTGGCATCTGCAGAATACAATCTGCAGAGATTTGACAAAGCCGTCTCAGAATACAAGGCCGTGATTCAGAAAAAGGAACAGTTTCCGGAAGAGGCACAGGAGGCGAGTTTTCAGCTTGCCTGGATTGATTATAGAAACCGCAATTACGACAAGTCCCTTGCAGGGTTTATGCATTACAGATACGATTTTCCCGAAGGAAAGCGCATCCAGGAAGCCCGATATTTTCAGGCATGGTCTCATTACAGACTGGGAGAGACAGAAGCTGCCAGATCTCTTCTTCAGGCAATTACAGACGATTCTACGGCAAACGGTATCTTCCATGCCAGAGCTGTGATGGATATCGCCCGCATGGATTCCGGAGCGAAAAAATTTGAAAATGCCGCTGCTTCCTCAGTCCGGTATCTTTCACTGTATCCCCAGGGAGACGACGCAGAGGAAGCCCACTTTATCCTGGCGGGTTCGTACATAGAGATGAACCGCATGGAAGAAGCAAATACTGTCTACGAACAATTAACTGCCAGCCGCCCTGGTTCGTCTTACCGAATTGAGATTCTCCGTGAGCTCTCCGATGCTTACCGACGCCAAAAACAATATGAGAAAGCATCGGAAATATTAAAACAAATGGAAGGCATCGTACCGGATACGGGACGAGGAGAACTGGAGCTTTCCCGTGCTTCCATGCTTGCCGAAAAGGGAGATATTACAACTGCTACGGGAATTTATCGCACTATGCTGGCGTCGGGGAAAAAAAGCGATGCAGCGTGGAAAGGTGAGGCGCTCCTCCAATATCTTCAGTTGTTACTTATGACCAGGGATTTTGCCTCTGCCATTTTCGTGACCGAAGAATATAAAAACGCGGTAGATGATGACTATGTGAGACAACAGGTACAGTTATTTCGAGGAAAAGCACTCACAGAAACAGGCGACTATAAAGCCGCCGTTGAAACGTTACTCCCCTTGCGTTCCAATCCGTCTTTTTCTGCTGAAGCCAGATTTTCCATCGCGGCTGCGTATTCAGGACTGGGGAACCGGGAACAGGCTCTCGATTATTACCTCCAAGTGGCGGCAGCCGAACATCCACTGCAAAAAGATGCCATGCTAAAAACCGGAGAACTCTATCTGGAGATGGAAGATTACGAGAAAGCCCAGAGAGAATTTGCACGCCTTGTATACACAGCTTCTGACAGGAGCGATCTGTACGAGAAGGCAATCTATTATTCTGCCTATACATTTTATAAATTAAAAAGGACTTTGGATGGCGACAGGATGAAAAACAAACTGAAAACAGAGTTTCCTCAGAGTCTTTTTATAAAAAAAATCGAAGAAATCGAAACAATTGAAAATTGATCCGGTATTATAATATGTGAAACATATAATAATACTGCTGATTTCTCTGCCCCTTGCGGCAGCAGACATCCTTTCCGTCATACCCGATTCGGAAACCTTAACGGTCTCCGAGCCGGGCAGTTATACCGTGTACAGTTCCGGCGGTGTCGCCAGCTTTAACAGCATCCCGCCCAATCTGCCTCTCAATCCTGCGGGGGATTACGTTTTGCTAAAGCGGGACGGTTACCTCGTATCCTTTGTCTGTTACGGTTCTATTTCGGATTCGTCAGTGCTTTCTTCTGCGAGAGAAGCAGACCTTTGGAGCGGAGATTGTGTATCCGGGATGCCGGCAAGCCTGTTTCAACTCGTTTTGCGAAGCAGCCGAATCAACTTTTTTCCGCACTCAGCGGACGATTACTTCTGGAGTGGAGAAGAAGATCCTGAGCCGGAAAATTCTGCCGCGCAGACCGTGTACACGCGGTCGAGTTTACAGAAGGCTAACCTCCAGGCTTCCCGCTATGTCGTGACCGATAAATACGGGCGTATTCTTGGGCAATCGATGCCAGAAGAGGAAATTCTCTCTTTGAGGCCGGGATTGTATTTTATTCACCGTGAGAATGGTCAATTTCTCCTCTTCTGGAGTGTGCCATG
This sequence comes from Turneriella parva, assembly GCA_020719945.1. GTDB lineage: Bacteria > Spirochaetota > Leptospiria > Turneriellales > Turneriellaceae > DYKF01. Next base: position 12,231 of record DYPL01000008.1, on the reverse strand, counting down.
AAAAAGACAATTCTGCTCATGATTTTTTTCATTTCTGCAACCCTTACGAAAGGACAGGATCTTGTTCGCGATTCACTGAGAATCTATTCCAATGCTCCCCAGGAAGGGCCGGGGGTTTCAGAAAAAATAATCGAAAGTCACTACTCTCTACCATTGCAATGGAATTCGTTTGTTCCGGGAGGATACGTTCAATTGTCGGAAGAAAGTTATCGAAGCCTGTACGAATCCTACGCGATCGGAGTCGCTCCATCTTTCACATGGAAACAGTATGAGTTCTTTCCTGGCGTATTGTACCAGGCAACGGAGCTTCCAGAGATTGGCTACGATAGAACAGATCTATCCGCATGGATTGGCTTTGGCTATCACAATGAGATCGCCAGCGCACGCATTTTTTGGAACTCACTGGGAAGTTCCGAAATCCGCTTATTGGTACAAATCCCCGGATCCCCATTTTTGCTGTCCTCTCGTATGCTGTATTCCGAAGAGACCCGGATTCGACTTTCTACCTGTTACCAGCATCCGCTTGGTTTTTACGCTGGGATTATCTCTTTTCCTGTAGAAGCTGGAATGGGCATTAGCGGCGGTTATCGATTAGCCGGTAGATTGTCTGCGGGGATTGAATATCTTCTGCCTGCCGATTCTACCGCCTATGCAGGGATAGAGCTTAGCTATTCCTTCCAAAGGCCCAACCAGATATCTGCAGAATCGGTTCCAAAGAAAACAGATCCAGCAACCAATGCCCGGAAAGATAAGAGTGTGAAACCTGTGCGGACAAAACCTCCCGCGACGGTTCCCGACTTTTCGCTTCTCGTGCGCTGGGGTCTTCCGCCTGCCGAGGCCTGGAAACTTCAGCAGACACGCGATGTTTGTATGCTCTCTGAACATTCTCAAAAAATTCTCTCAGCGAGGAACTGGAAATGCTATCGAAACTAATAAGACCTGCTTTTCTACTAATTTTTATCTTTCCGCTTTGGCCAATGGAATGGGAGAGCAGCGGGGGCAGTTATGCTGAAAAATTTTGGCAATGGCATTCTGTACACGAAACCGAAAACAATTTTGAATTTTCGGCAGGCAGCGGCATGTCTGGCGATGAAGCACATGCAATCGGAAATTTCCTATTTAGGTCAGACATGTATTCTGTCGGCTCAGGAAATCTTTCGGAAAGTCCCTTGGGCGGATTTTTTTTATCGCAACGAGCCTACCGTGGAAACGCGGCAGGCTGGCCATGGGAAACTCCCGTTGGAGTTCGTGCTTCACTCGGCGGCTCCGTGTTTAATGTAGAGGGATTTCGATACGGTGCGCAAACCCCGCAGGGCTGGCAGGAATCTTCGCTGCTTTCGGCAAACTGGAAAAGCAGATATGCCGGCGCCTCTGTCTACTGGCTAATGAGCGAAGCGGAGAGAGAAATTCCAGCTGCAAGCCTGCAATGGTCTCAAAAGTATTTCTTTGCTAAATTGTTTTTTCTTGATGAAAGCAACTATGAGCAGACTGTTTTTCTCAAAAACGGGGATCACTGGATTTCTCTGTACCACTTTAATTACGAACAAACGTATCCTTTATCCGCAGAAATATATAAAGACTTTTCCCGCTTTTCAGAAATTCGCATTTCAAAATCTACGGATTATCGCTTTGAGTATGCGGACAGAGACGGGCAGGCAAGAATTAAAACGAGTGGTGCCAGCCATGCCTTTCGGTGGTATGGAATATATCGCGAGGGCGGATTTCTGTTCCCCGGTGCGGGTATTTCTCTCGAGCCACTGCCGTTTTTTGTGCATGCGTACTTTCCCCGAAATGAGAACATGTTTTCGGGAAGCTTAGGCGTTTCTCCAGTACGGGATATAAAAATTGCATTGTCTGTTCAACGAAACACGACAGGGCAGTATTATCCCATAGACCCGTTATTTTTTCCTCAGGATTTTTCGTGGGAAGATTATTTTGGCGAGCAGGAATTATGGAGCCCCGAAGATTCCTCTGCCTTTCAATTGTACTGGAAACATGGCAGCTTTCAGGGATATTTTATTGGTCAGAGAGTCTGGAAATATTCTGCCAGCCCATACCGCGTAGCTTTGCGGTTTTCCTGGCAGACTCAGCTACGTTGAGGAGCAAATCCATTTTCCGTATCCCGCTTTTTCAATACTTCCCCGAAAACCAAACATGCGAAAGAACGGTTCCCATTCCTTTTCAGAAAGTTTTTGTGCTTTGGATTCCAGCAGGATCATCGTTTTACAGTGAGACCACGAAATCTTTTTCCACTCAGCAGGATCTGCCTTTGCCGAAAAAAAATAACAAGCAGAAGGGGTCTGCAATATTCCGCCATACAGGGAAGAAGATGACAGCGCTTGTACGCTTGGAAAATATCGGGACATGTTCTGCTGCAATTCTAACGGGGCCTGAACCGAATTGACCGGGCTACAGCTTTTCGTTAAGGGATCTCTGAGATTTGCAAAGGAGGCCAGTGAACCATAGAAGCGCATTTCCTTGTTCGCTATTTCTGCCACGCCATAGGGAAACACATAATAACCGCTTTCCTTAGAGGGAATAGGAAACATAAATACGAGTGGGATGCCCAGCAATACTGGAAGAATGAGTCGGTATTTTCGCAGTATCCAGTGTCTGCGCCTGTAGGCAGAGAGTGGATATAAAACAGAAATTATGCCAGCGACAATCAGCCAGGCATACACAACCAGAGTTGGAGGGTTTCTGCCCGGTAATTGGAGATAGCGATAATGAATATACGCAGATGCTTCAAAGATCTGCTCGATTGGTCTGGTGAGTGCATCCATCCATGGAAAAAAAACGGAACCGATCACCAGAGGTAAATGCAGAGACGATATTGGTACCAGAATAAAATTGTATATAAAAGAAAGGGGATTCGCCTGAGCAAAGAAAAACCAGGAAAAAAAGATGGAACCAGTAAAAGCAGAAAGTGTAATCGCCGTGTGATCCTTTAGCCAGTCTGGCCACCGTTGCGGAATATATTTTTTCCAGGACGCAAAGCTGAACAGAATAGCAGCTGTTACACCATAGCTTAGAATAAACGAAGCCGAGAAAATTCCCCCCGGAAAAATAAGTTCGCTTAAAATAGCGGAATTAAGTAGAACAAAAAGAGATCCCGTTCTAATATCCAGTGCGCGCAGAATAAAATAAATAAACACAAAAAGAAATGCTCTCAATAACGATAAATTAAAATCGAGAATATACAGAAAGAAAAAAGAGGCAATAAGAGCCAGAATATAGCCAGTTCTTTCCAGAGAGAGAAATTTTAGTGGTAAATAAATGAGAGAGAAGAAAAGTGCAAGGTGCAGGCCAGAAGCCGCAAAGAGATGCGCAATTCCCATATTGCGGTAGGCAGACAATTGCCATGGTTCAAGTGCTGAAGTATCTGCGAGAAGCACGCTGCGCGAAAAAGGAGATTCCAGTTTTGTAAAAATATGGCGGTAAAGTCGCTGGCTCAGGGAATCTTTTTCCTTGAGCAGTTCCACCTTTTGTACGTCTTCGCATCGCCCCGCGATACCCTGAAGTTTTTCCAGCGAAGTAAATACATTGTCGGAACCGGAGTAGGCTGTCGCTGTACAGGAAACCTTCAGGGAGTCTCCCCGTATGGAAAAAGCGAGCTCGGCTGGTTTCTTGATTCTCCACTTTAAGGCATCCAGCTTAAGAATGGCAGAGTTAGTTGATAAAGAATCGATGGTGGCAATACCGGAATAGTGGAAGGTTGCCGGAACGGATGCTTGAGGAAGAATATGAGAATGTACATAGCTAATTCCCCATACTATACCGAGAAGCAAAAACAGGAGATGGACTGGAAAAAGGAGCCATTTTCTTTCCAGATTACGAAAATGATAGAGAAAGAGCAGCAGGGAAAAAACGCCAATCAGAATAGAAGCGGGTCGATGCTCACTCCAAAGAATTGCCGATAAATAATATGCAACCAGCAGTATAGACGCCACATTGCATTATCCCAAATGATTTGCACTGCGTCAACGGAATATTGACGCAGCCGCTTAAAACGTATTTTTTAGCCGTTCTTTTTCCGCATGAATGCCGGAATCTGCAGGGAATCAATTCCAGGATCTATGCTGGGAAAATTTAGTCCTTGCTGGACCGTTTCTGGATCCCGTGGAATACGATAGATATTCGGGGGCAGCTCATCAGAGGAGCTCGCCCCGGATGCAGAAGTAGACTTCTCAGGAGGTTTATCGGTCGCTGCATTTTTACGGAAGCCCGTTGCAATCACTGTAATCATTACGTTCTCTTCCATTTCTGGCTTTTCTACAAATCCAGTAATGATCTGTGCATCGCGGGAAACCATATCGTGAATTTTTTCCTGTGCCTCATTAAATTCATGCAGACTTAAATCCTCACTGCCCGTAACATTCAGCAAAACTGAAGTAGCACCCTCTATGCTCCTACCTTCCAAAAGGGGATGATGGATAGCTTTATTGAGGGCATCGTTGATTCGACTGCTGCCGGTTCCATCTCCAAGCCCAATGACTGCATCGCCATTATTGCTCATGACTGTTCGGACATCCGCAAAATCCACATTGACATAACCCGTTGTATTGATGATATCAGAGATACCGGTTACCGCTCTTGCTAGAACGTCATCGAGAGCCTTGAAGGCCACACGTATATTTGTCGTGCGATCAATCACCTTAAAAATGGAGTCATTCGGAATGGTGATCAAGGTATCTGTTTTTTCGCGCAATTTGTCCTGTCCTTTTCTTGCGGATTCCATTTTGCGCAATCCTTCGCTTTTAAAAGGGAGAGAGACAACTCCCACCGTAAGCGCTTTTAACTCTCGTGCTATTTCTGCCACGATAGGAGCAGCGCCCGTACCTGTACCGCCACCCATCCCGGCAGTAATAAAAACCATGTCAGACCCACGCAATGCATTAACGATTTCTTCCCGGTCTTCGAGAGCTGCCTGTTCACCAATTTCAGGATTCGCACCGGCGCCCATTCCCCGCGTAAGTTTTGTTCCCAAATGAACTTTTTTATGAGCAGAAGAGCGGGATAATACTTGAAGGTCGGTGTTCATTGCAATGAGTTCCACACCCTGTATATTGATTCCCACCATTCTTTCAATGGCATTCATTCCTGCGCCACCAACACCGACTACGCGTATCACTGCCGGTGATTTTTCTTCTTCAAATGCTAGCATAATGCCTCCTACAGGTTATCCTGAAGCCAGTTTTTTACTTTGTCGAAAAATCCCTTCCCCTTGCTGTTTTTCTTTGTGTCGTCTTCTCCATCGAGTGCCGCGTATCGAATAATGCCGACAGCGGTAGAGAAAACGGGGGAAGAAACTTTATCCGATATACCCAACAAGCCCTTCGGAAACCCAACGGAAGCGCCTAAGCCAATGACTTCTTCGGCGAGAGGAATGAGTCCTTCTGTCAGGGCTACGCCGCCGGTAAATATGATTCCACCAGCGAGCAAGTTTTTTTTACCAGATTTCATTAATTCTACATGAACAAGTTCCAGAATTTCACGCATTCGCGCTTCCATGATTTCTCCAAGTTCTCTGCGGCTGGTAAGGCGGGGTAATCTGTCTCCCACAGAGGGAACTTCTATCTGCTCACCCGGATCGATGGATTCGAGGTAAACGCTGCCATGTCTTTTTTTGAGATGTTCCGCAGCTTCTACAGGAGTTTTAAGACCAATACTTATATCCTGGGTGATGATTGCACCTCCGAGAAATACTGTGGAAGTAAAAGCCACGCCACCTCCTACATAAATGATGATATCAGTGATACCGGCCCCAATATCTATTACGGCGACACCGAGATCTTTTTCCCCTTCGGTAAGGAGAGCTTGCGAACTTGCCAGTCCACTCAAGACTCGCCCCGCCACGTGAATTCCAGCTTGTTCTACAGCTTTTTCCGTATTCTGCAAATGGGTGGAAGATGCTGTTACAATGTGGACATCGGCCTCGAGGCGCACGCCCACCATACCGAGTGGATCGCGAATTCCATTCTGGTCATCTACTTTGAATTCGCGGGCAAGCACGTGCATAATCTCCTGATCGGCAGGAATACGAACAGCCTGGGCGGCATCGATAACGCGGAACATATCCTGCGGGGTAACAACCCTGTTTTTGTTTGTAATCGCGATTACGCCTGAAGAATTATCTCCCCGAACTTGCTTACCGGTCACGTTGATAACGGATTTTTCTATAGGCAGGCCGGCCATGGATTCGGCTTCTTCTACGGCTTCCCGAATGCTGCGAACCGTCTGCTCAATATTGGTAACGGCCCCTGTGCGAATCCCGCGAGAGGGAGCAATCCCTATGCCTATGAGTTCTGTCTCACCATTCTGAAAAATACGTGCGATGAGAGCGACGGATTTGGCCGAACCTATATCGAGAGCTGTGATAATCCTGGCTTCTTCTTCGTGCATTTAATGTACCTTTTTAATAACCGCATCCTGTTTCCGAATTCTTATCTCCAGCCAATCCTGGCTGCGCGAAGATTCCAGATAAAATAAAACAGCCCAGACCGTGGGGAGAGTCTGTCTGTTCAGTGGCATTTCCAGTCTAAGGCTGGCCCGATTTGCTGCTGCAAAAAGGGTCACGGAACCATCGGCAGTAAGACTGATTTCACTGACTCTCTGCCAGAGAAAAGCGTACAAATACCGCGTTTCCTTCCATAACTGAATTATGTCTCTTTTCTGGGCTAAGACCGTAGGTAACTGTGCGGTACTGTCCGTCAAATAGAAAATAGGCATTTCTGAAAAGTTTGTTTTGTCAATTCCAGACAGCTTTTCCTGAAGGATCTGGCCATCGGCAGACTTTTCTGCGATTTCGTTTAAATGCTCTAAATAGGTGATCTCTGCTTCTTTAATTTTGATCGAGATCGTTTTTCCCGGTAACAGGTGAACTTCAGCCGACAGAATATACGGATTCAACATGAGAGCATTTTTCAATTCCCGAGAAGAAAAAGAATCCGAGGAGCGGATGAGATATAAAACCAGCTTCTGGATTTCAGAGGTGCCGAGCCGCCGGTTTCCCTCTACCTTCACCGTCCACCCCTCGGTGTTGCCGGGTAGCGGCATAAAGAAGAAATAGAGAAGTATTCCAAGAACGATTGACCCAATTCCCGAAAGGAGAAAAATATGGTTTCTGCTCATTCCGCTAACGGGCCAGCCTTTTTATTCTCAGCATTATCTTCCAGTGGGCTGTAGTCAACTTTAGAATAGCCAAGAGAAATGAGGGAATTGGAAGAATAGGGCAGAGGGCGCAGTTCCACGCTGATGGTGTCTCCCCCCTTGCGGTATTGCAGCAGAACCCCTTGAGACATTTCAAGTCGAGTGAGTTCCTTAAACCCGGCCCCAGTCAGTTTGTTTTTATAATAGTGCTCCACATCGGCAAGAGGACGAAATGTCTTCCAGATATTTTTATCCTTATATCCAGCATGTTGTGAATCGGGAAAAATGAGATTGTTTTGAATAATCCAGTCGGGATACTCGCCTATATTTGGCGCCGTGTTATTCGGTTCTTTTTTTCCACAGCCTGCGAGTGAAAGGAAGAGGATGAAAATGCCAGCGTAGCGATGCATAGGCTGGAAATACATCTCTTCTTTCGCTTTGTCAAATCATATTTATACGGGAATGTTGCGAGCTAATGAATCGAGTAAAGAAACTTTTCTGTCGTCTCCCCGCGTTCTGTACAGGATTGTAAGATTTGCAATGTTACGCTTGACCATCGTATCGTAATAGCAGGGTTCAAAAAATTGCTGGTGAATGGGATAATTCTGTTCGTACAACTGTTTATAGAGATCCTGGCGGGGAACAACCACGCCATTATTAAACGGATTGATAAAAAATTCCGTGTCGCTGCTTTCCCATTTTATCAGAAAATGGCGAGGCATATTGACTCCGTAAACGGGCAGATTATTTTTTTGCGCGAGAATTAAATATAAGACAGAAAGAGATAAAGGGGTTCCGTAAAATTTTCCGAGCAGCAGAGCCTGCAGAGAGTGAGAATCAGGATTTGAAAAAGCCGCATCGTTACCGTTTAATCCCATTGTTTCGTAAATGACGGAATTAATGGCTTCAATGGCAAGAACAGCGTACTCTTCGCGCAGAGTCATAATGGAATCCGGATTTCCAGAACTGCTTTCGAGAACGGCGGGGCTGGTTTGTATTCCATTTCGCCACAATCGTACTTTCACGAGCTCCGCGAGATCGTCTGTACCCATCTGAAAGTTTTTCCAGGTAGAATGCGGAGCGGCAATTAATCCAAGCAGCCAGGCTGCTCTGTTCAACTCAGAAACTTTATGGCGAACGTGAAGATTCAATTTTGCCAGCTCCTGGCCGGCATAATCAAAGATAAACTGTTCTTCTATACCTCTTAAATACAAACGGCCATCGGCTGTAAAATATTCATCAATAACACTGTAGATTTCTGCCCAGGAAACTCCTGACTGGAGCAAATGGTGGTAGTGCGGGTTTTCATAAAGATCCGGTATCTCGGGTGATTCATAGAAAATCGACTCGAGAAGCAACCGGATTTTTTCGTCCCGCTCTTCCATACTCTATTTTTCCTGCTTTGCCAGACTTTTTATATTGAGTTCCCGCAACTGCTTAAAATCCACGGAGTCGGGTGCGCTGCTCATAAGACACTGGCCCTTTTGCGTTTTCGGAAAAGCAATAACATCGCGGATAGAGCTGCGCCCTAAAGCGAGCATGAGAATTCTGTCTACGCCAAAGGCAAGTCCGCCATGCGGAGGCGCACCATATTCCAGAGCTTTCAGCAGAAATCCAAAACGGTCTTCTGCCTGTTCAGGCGTGATTCCCAGAAGCTGGAAGATTGCCTGCTGTACTGGCTGTTCATGGATACGAATACTGCCACCGCCAATTTCCACTCCATTGAGAACAAAGTCATATGCATTGGAGCGAATAGAGAGAAGTTCTAATTTCTCCTCTCTTGTGAGCGAAGGAATATTCTTATCCAAAAATGATAAAAGCTTTTCTTTATCTTCTTCTATCGGGGCCGTAAACGGATGGTGGATCGAAGAAATTCCGCCCGTTTCTTTGTCTTCTTCAAAGAGTGGGAAATCGACAACCCACAAAGCGCGGAATCCCGGTTCTATGAGTCCAAAGCGTTCTCCCATTTTGAGACGCAGAGCAGACAAGGTAGGAAAAACAATATCAGCTGAGTCCGCCGCAAAGAATATAATATCTCCGGGGACAGAACCCGTACGTTCTATTAATTCTTTTTGGGATACTTCGGGCAGAAATTTGGTAATGACAGATTCTAATCCGTTTTCTGTGTGTTTAATCCACGCGAGTCCTTTGGCCTTAAAATCCTGCGTTACCCAGTGGGTGAGATCATCGATCTCTTTGCGGGAGAGAGTAGAACCGCCCGGAACGCGGAGGGCTTTTACACGCCCATGGTTTGCTACGGCTTTCTGGAATACCTGAAACTCTGTTGTAGAGACCCAGTCTCCCAGTTCTGTGAGGCGCATGTCAAACCGGATATCCGGTTTATCGTTTCCATAGTTTTCCATGGCGTCGCGATAACTCATGCGGACAATTTCGGGATGGGTGGCTACGCCAAACACATCGCCCAACGCGCCGAGAACCATTTGCTGCATGAGACGCATCACAGTCTCGCTCGTGACAAAACTCATTTCAATATCAATCTGGGTAAATTCTGGTTGTCTGTCCTTGCGTAGATCCTCGTCCCGAAAGCAACGGGCTATCTGGTAATAACGCTCGGCGCCGCCCACCATGAGAATCTGTTTAAAAATTTGTGGAGACTGGGGCAGGGCGTAAAAGTCTCCCGGATTCAGTCGGGAAGGAACGAGAAAATCGCGCGCTCCTTCCGGAGTGGATTTGTTGAGAATAGGTGTTTCAATTTCCCAGAAATCGTTGTCTTCCAGAAAACGACGAATATAGCGGTAAAAATTGTGTCGAGCGCGCAGAGCCTCCTGCATGGGAGCGCGGCGCAAATCGAGAAAGCGATAACGAAGGCGATGTTCCTCTGAGGATGTGTCGTCATATTCATCGAGAGGAATGGGTGATGGCTTGGCCTTGGCCAGCAATTGCAGATCCTGCACGATAAGTTCTACCTCTCCCGTTTTAAGTTTGGGATTAACGGCTTCTTTGGCGCGGTTTCTAAGGGTGCCCGTAACCAGAATAACATCTTCGGGGCGCAATGTCTCTGCCCGGGCTAATAACTCTTCTCCTTCTGCTTTGTCAAAAACAATCTGGAGAATGCCGGACCGGTCGCGCAAATCGACAAATAAAACGCCCCCCTGGTCGCGGTAGCGGAACACCCAACCGCTGACAATAATTTTCTGGTCTGTTACATTTTGTGCGGTCAGATTTCCGCATGGGATTCTTTGATCGAGAAGAGGGCTCATATCGGAGAGTATATGGTTGGCAGATACACCGTCAAGATATGCTTTTTTTCTTAATCAGATGTTACTCAGAGATAAAGACTTCCTGCCGATGCAAATTTTTCTGCCTGCTCTTTCATTCCTATATCAATGGCCTTTTGGTCATCCACTGCGTGGGTGCGGGCATATTCCCTTAACTCTTCTGTAATTTTCATGGAGCAGAATTTGGGTCCGCACATGGAGCAGAAGTGTGCCGCTTTTGCGGGTTCCTGAGGAAGAGTTTCGTCGTGGTAAGCTTTTGCCATATCCGGATCAATCGCAAGATGAAACTGGTCTTCCCAGCGGAATTCAAAGCGAGCCTTGGAAAGGGCATGGTCGCGTAAAGTGGCACGGGGATGCCCTTTGGCCACATCTGCCGCATGGGCAGCAATTTTATACACAATCATTCCCTGTTTTACATCTTCTTCGTTGGGCAGGCCAAGATGCTCTTTGGGTGTAACATAACAAAGCATGGAAGTTCCAAGCGCGGCAATCTGGGCTGCACCAATCGCAGAGGCAATGTGGTCATAACCGGGAGAAATATCGATGGGGAGCGGACCGAGAGTGTAGAAGGGAGCTTCTTCGCAGATTTCGAGTTCTTTTGCCATGTTCTCTTCTATCAGGTTGAGTGGAACATGTCCGGGACCTTCAATCATGGCCTGAACATCGTGTTTCCAGGAAAGCTTTAGCAATTCACCGAGGGTCTCCAGTTCCGCGTACTGGGCGTCGTCGCTGGCATCGTAAATGGAACCCGGACGCAGCCCGTCTCCAAGAGAAACGGCTATGTCATAGGCTTTGAGTATTTGGAGTATTTCCTCGAAATGTGTATAGAGGAAATTTTCCCTGTGGCCAAGAAGAGACCAGTGGGCCATAATAGAGCCACCTCTCGAAACAATACCGGTAAGCCGGTTGGCCGTCAGCGGAATGTGGGCCAGGCGAAGTCCCGCGTGGATAGTAAAATAGTCAACGCCCTGTTCGGCCTGCTCTATGAGAGTATCGCGGTAAATTTCCCAGCTGAGTTGCTCTACCCGGCCATTGACTTTTTCCAGCGCCTGGTACAGGGGAACCGTTCCAATGGGAACGGGAGAATTGCGCAATATCCATTCCCGCGTTTCGTGGATATTTTTGCCCGTTGAAAGATCCATGACGGTATCGGCTCCAAAATAAATGGAGCGAACGAGTTTGGCTACCTCGTCTTCTATGGAGCTTGCAAGGGCAGAATTGCCGATATTGGCGTTTACCTTGACGAGAAAGTTTTTTCCAATCACCATAGGTTCTGTTTCAGGGTGATTAATATTTGCAGGAAGAATAGCTCTTCCTGCAGCCATCTCGGAACGTATGAATTCCGGAGTAACAAATGTGGGCAAACCGGAGCGAAGAAATCTGGGCTCGCCTTTTTTCCAGAGAAGTTCCCGCGACATGTTTTCTCGTATGGTTGCATATTCCATTTCCGGCGTGAGGATGCCTTTGCGGGCATAATGCATCTGGCTTACGTTGGCGCCGTCTTTGGCTTTTAGAAAACCTTTCTCGGTAGCGGTGCTGTCCTTTCTCTCTTTAATCCAAGTTTCACGAAGCCGTGGCAGGCCTTTCTGGAGATCAATATTGTACCCGGGATCCGTATACGGACCCGATGTATCGTACAGAGTGATGGGAGAATTTTCTTCTATGGTGCCATCTGTTTTGCGCGTGGGAGAAAGAGAAACTTCGCGCATGGAAACCCGGAGGTCCGGACGGGAACCTTCTACATAAATTTTTTTGCTGCCCGTATAGATTCTTGGAATATTCCGTAAAGTGTCGTTTTCGTTAAAATTCATTCAATCCTCAATTCTGTTACAGCTTTTCTTAA
>DYPL01000102.1 GCA_020719945.1 Turneriella parva | reverse complement strand
GGACGAAGGGGGCCGACAGTTCAGAGAGAACCCTTCGATACAATGCCCTGCTGCATTCGACTTTGTGAGTAATACAGACGTGGATTATACTTCTATGGTTTTGGGGCGTTCCCCCCCCAATATCTCGTTAAGTATCCTCTGATACTTTATCAGAGGATACTTAAATAAATTTGCAATTCAGGGTAAATAATTACACGATCACCCATATAGGCAGCAGGTTCCAGGGAGGGGCGCGTGGAACGGCCCCGTCGGTGGCAACGTACCCCCGCGAAGCGCCTCAGGCACCGGGGAAGCGCCCATATCAAAGAGTACAAATTTAAGAACCATTTTATTTCGCGATTAAATGATAACAAAAAGCCCACGGCTGTGTATGGCTAATAAAACTACTGCCACTCCGGCAAAAACTAAACCATTCAAACGACAAAACCAGCTTTACCCTCTCACGCAGAACGAAAGTGGTAAGGCACAACGAAATGATTGACCTGCAAGCCTGCTTGATTATATTGAACTCATGAACATGAGCCCGGAACAACTTGCCCTCCCAGCGGCCACCTTAGCAGGGGTCGTGATCGTTCTCTCTGTAATATTAGGTGCTTTGCTTGCTTCTATTATCATTTACATGATCTACCGGCGCAAACAGGACGCGGAACGCCCCTGGATAAGCCTTTTGCGATATGCCTCCAAAAGAGACATTTCTATTAAACACAAAGATTTGCTGCGTGCATTTTTTGAACAACTTCCGGCAAAGACCCGCTTGGAAACCCTCATGAATACCCAGCTGTTTTACAGGGAATTTAAATCTTTTCTCGCCAGAACCAACGCAGGCGACGAAGACAAAATTGAAGTGCTCAACAAGCTTTTTGAATACCAGCGGCTTGCCCACGAAATTGAAAAACTCGACGATTTTCTGGTTGGCGAAAGCATTACCGTTCAAATTATTACGGAAGAAGACGATTACCATCTCCTCATGAAAATTGCCGAGGTAGAAAAGGATGCTCTGCTGCTCTCTTACAGGGCCAACGCAGTTTTTCCGGCTGGTTCTCCGGTAGAACTCCACGCGTATCGGCCCGCGTATGGAGCCTATGAGCTCAAGGGCACGGTTCGCGATTCTGGAAGAAACTTTATTCATTTTGTTCCCTCTGGTGAACTCGTATACCACGGCTCACTGCATCTCATGACTCTGTTTGAGTTGCAGCTCAATATTACACAGTGGCCGCCTACCGGTAATAAAGAAGATGTCGAAATTTATCGTGCCCACAGCCTTAAAGTTTCTGACCGTGGAGTTGTCTTCACCTTCCTGGACCATGTTACTGCCAAAACTCTACGCGCCCAAAAGCTGTGGCAGTTTGAGACAATTCTGCCGGGCGATTATCCCATGGTCGTTCGCGGTACGATTGGCCTTTCTCCTGGAAACGACAGCATTTATATTTTCCGGTTTATTGACCTTAACGAAGAGACTCTTGAAAATGTAGTCCGGTTTATCCGCGAGCACGAACCCCGGCGGGAACATCTGAACTGATGCGACGCTTTCCGGGAAAAGGCTCGGATCTAAATCCGCTCAGCCGGTTTGACCTGGTGCAGCGCGAGAAGGCGGAATTTGAAAAGGAACGCAGAAAAATATCTGTGCGGGAGGACACCTCTCGCACCATTTTAACGCGCAACAATTCTCCCGATATTCCCTTTTCGGTTTCTATCAATCCCTATCGCGGATGTGATCATGGCTGCGTTTACTGCTACGCGCGACCCACCCACAATTATCTTGATCTTTCTGCCGGTACCGATTTTGAGACAATTCTTTTTGCCAAAAGAAGCGCTGCCGCTCTTCTCCGCCAGGAGTGGCAAAAGAGAAATTATGCTGTCTCCCCCATAGCACTGTCTGGAATTACAGACTGTTACCAGACGATAGAAGAGAAAGAACAGATCACCCGATCTGTTCTATCGCTCATGGAAGAATACAATCATCCCGTTACCGTTTTAACCAAAAGTTCACTCGTTACCCGCGATATTCCAATCCTGAAAAAACTTGCCTCAAAAAACCTTGTATCTGTTTCCATTTCTCTCAGTTCTTTAGACCCTTCTCTTACAGCCAGACTGGAGCCACGGGCCTCTACTCCCCGCGCAAGGCTTTCTGCCATGGAAGAGCTCTCCTCTGCCGGCATTCCCACGGGCATTATGACGGCTCCACTGATTCCTTTCCTGAACGACAACGAGCTCGAGTCTGTTCTAAAAGCGGCAAAGCAGGCTGGGGCCCGGTTTGCGGGATTTAATATTCTGCGGCTGCCGCACGAGGTAAAAGAAATTTTTGCAGATTTTCTGGAGAGAGAATTTCCTCTTCATAAGGACAGGGTTCTCCAAAAGATAATTGAAATCCAGGGGGAATCACAGGATGGTGCTGGTGAGTTTTTTGCCCGAATGACGGGCCAGGGAGAATACGCGCGCATGCTCGCCCAACGGTTTCGCATAGCCACGAATAAACTTGGCTATACTTCTTTTCCTGAACTCGATGTTCGCGCCTTTACGCCACCTGGAAAAAGTTTGAATTTATTTTCTTGAGGGGATATCATTTCAGGCAACCTTTATCAACGGCTGATATTTCTCAGTAAAATTGTCTCCTCATGAAAGGCGACTTCTAAGTTGGTATTGTCGCCAAAGCGTCTACTGCTCTCTTAACACGCAATAAACAGACTTCCTACAAAACGTCAACGAAAAAAGAATTGCCTCAATTTAAAGGCAAAGATAGTTCTTTTCGTAAATAGTATCGTGAGGCTTAATCTGGAGGAAAATGATTGTTTTAACCGCCGGTTTTCTATACAGAATTATCCAAAGACGCCAGATTTCATTTTTTTATGGCGATAGCGTTCTCTTTGAAAAATCACATTAAAAAAAGAGCAAAAAAGCGCTGCCCCTCGGCTCCGCTACTGCGTCCATTTCATGTCGGGGTAAACTAAGCAGCGATGCAGTCACCCTTCGACCCTTCGGCAGGCTCAGGGTAAACTAAGCAACTTCGTCCACTGCGTGTCAGGGCTGGCTTTGTAGACTACGCGTGCTAAATTTGCTGCCCCTTCTTTGGGATTATGTCCCATTTTTGGGGAAACTTGGTAGGTACCAAACCATGAGTATG
>DYPL01000101.1 GCA_020719945.1 Turneriella parva | reverse complement strand
CTCCGGGTTGCATAGCGGACAAGAAAATTTGGATTGACTGCAAAGCCCTTTGTTTCGTCTGATTCTATCGATGAAAAAACAAACGCTGTATATACTCATAATCGCATTGCTGGCCCTGGTGTTGGCATATCCCTACATTATCCGCCTCAGTTTCTTTCTCGTTAAACTGGGCATTGTCGCTCTGGTCATTCTCGTTATTCTGGGTCTCATCTTCCGTCGGAGAATCAGCTGATGATCTATCGCATTGCTCTGTTCCTTGTCTCTGTTGTGCCACTGTTGGCAAACAGCTGGACAGCCAGGGGAGAGTCAGCTTATTCCCGCGCTGCGTACGATACGGCTGCCGAATACTTTCAGAAAGCAATAGAAGAAGGCGACAGTTCCGGCAAACCGTACTTTTTTCTGGGAGCCATTTACGACATCCGCAAAAATTATGCGCAGAGTGCGTCGTACTATGAACAGGCTGTGCGCCGGTCGCTCAGCAGCAAGTACCGAAAAATGGCTCTCTGGAAACTCGTCATTTATTACGATACCATCCGCAGATATCCAGAGGCTCTTGAACATGTCAATGCTCTCGAAGAAATCGGGGTACGCCACGAGACTCTTACAGCCGTTCGTGATAGAGCACAGAAATCCGGATCTTCTTCCGCAAATCCCGAAGTGCGCGAAAAGCTAAACGAAGCAGCCGATGCAGAAAAAGAGTACAAAGACAGCCCATCGGAGACTACGGCAGAGAAGGCGGCAAAAGCCTACCACGCTGCTTACCGCAAGGACAATGAAATGACCGGTGCCATGGCCAAGGCTGCTTTCTGGTACGAAAAAGCAAATGAGCCGGCTCTGGCTCTCAAAGCTTACCATAGCCTGTACAGCCGGGAACAGAATATCCGGTATGCTTATAAGATCGGCGTTCTCGAAAGAAAATTGCGCAATTACAAAACGTCACTTTCTTATCTTGCGCTGGCTCTCGAAAAACCAGAATCCAAAACAATGGAATATTATCTGAGACTGAACGCGGCGCAGGCACACTTTGCTATCGGCAATTATTCTTCTTCGCGCTCGCATGCAGAAAAAGCACTCTCCTTGAAGCAAAAAAAAGAAGCAGAGAGCACTCTGGAATATTTGCTTTGCTTAAACGATCGTTTTTTGAAGACAGAGAAACCGGCCAAATGTCCCGTTTCCGAAAAGGGATCTGCCCTGAAAGAATCGATCGAGCTCGTGAACAGTTTTGGCAAGACTCCAGAAATTCTGCGTGCAGCCGTGCTACGTTTTCTGGAGCTTCCCGCATCCGTGTTTGCAGGAACCGAATGGCTGTTTGACGGAATGTTTCGGGCTCTTGTGCTATTGCGAAACGACGACAAAAAAATTCTTACATACCAAGAAATAGTTCGGTATTACCAGGAATTCGATGGAGACGAAACTCTTTTCCCCGTATTTGCCAAAATGGCCTTTGAGGACGGATTATACTTAGAAGCCTTTAATCACTGTAATCGCATGGAATCCATGAATCTGCGCGAGTCGGCTGTTTGCGCGAAGAGCGCAGGCTATCTGCAGGATTACTCTGCCGTTTCTGCAATACTCAAAAAAGCAGCAGAGAATTATCCGGAAGCCAGCGGCTCACTGGTTCAGATGCTCGATGCCAACGAGGCCTTTGCAGCGTGGCGCGGTGCGGAAGAATACGAATTCCTCAAAAAAGAAATTCAGCATTGAACCGTTTTTTTTCCGGTTGCAGAATCGCGCACAAAAAAAGGCAGCGAATGCGGGGCAAATATTTTTGCGAGCTCTTTCATGAGATCGCAGCCGGTTTTATCTGATTGTTCAAAATGAGCGCTGCCGAGCACTCTGTCTAACTGGTGGAGATAGTAGGGGCGCACTCCCACCTGCAACAGAGACAGAATAAGATCTTTGAGAGTAGGCAGATTATCGTTTACGCCTTTTAGAAAAACAGACTGGCTGAGCATATGTACTCCGCTGCTTTTGAGTCTGCGAAAAATACCGGCAGCTTCGGGAGAAATTTCGGAAGCGTGGTTTATATGTAATACCAGAAATATATTTGTCATTTCTGCCGTTTCGGAAAAATAACGAAAGAGATCTTCTTTGAATCGACCTGGCAGGGTAGTTGGAACGCGCGAGTGTATTCGCAATGTATGAACAGAAGGGGAAGACAGCGCAGAGCGTGAAAATTCCCGCAGCGCTGTTGTTGGTTTCATAAGGGGGTCTCCACCCGAAAAAATGACTTCGTGGATTTCTGGCGTTTGGGAGAGGAAGGTGCGCAGAGCATCCGGCGTTGCCGTCCTGTTTTCGTTGTTCCATGTAATTCTTTTTCGCGTACAGTAACGGCATAAAACGGGACAATGGTCAGAGACAAGGACAAGAATGCGGGAAGAATATTTTCTGTAAATTCCAGGCAAAACAAGATTTGTCTCTTCTTCTAACGGATCATCTACAAATCCTTCGGTACTTTGGTTTTCCAAAGGACTGTAGAGAAACTGTCGCAGCAGCAGATCGCGATCTCTTGCAGGCAGCGTCTCAGCATATTGTTGCAGAAAGGGTGAAATTCTTTCTAATGGTTTACCGGATTCCATTGAGCCATCCGAAGGCAAAAACTTTTCCGCGCAGCGCTGTTTCAGGATAGGCTCCAAACATTCTTGAGTCCTGGCCGTTTTCGGGATTGTCGTGCAGGCAGAAAAAGTGGTTGGGCCGCACTGGCGAGTCGGGGAAAGAATTTAGTCTGCTGTTTCTGGAAAGTTTTCTCTTCTCTACCTGTTTTCCATTGCGATAGAGAATGCCATTTTCCATGCGGAGAAGATCTCCTTCCATTCCCGTTACGCGGCAAATGGTATCGTAATCATTTTGTTGAATATGGACGAGATCCCCGCGTTGTATTTTATAATAGTCTGCTTTGTGTAGAAACAGTCGCTTACCGGATAGATCTTCACTAAAACAGGAGCAGTCGGGTTGAACTGTATAGAGCAGAGTTTTCTGGATTAGTACAGCTGCTAAAAAAGCTGCCACAATGCTTAGGGGCAACAGAAAAACCCAAAATGGAATTTTCTTCTTTTTTTTGCCAGTTTTGTAGGCGCGGTACTGCATATACTTTGAGGCAGTATGTCCAAACCTGTCGTCAAGCATAATCCTGCTGTGGTCA
>DYPL01000041.1 GCA_020719945.1 Turneriella parva | reverse complement strand
CTATCAACTGGAACAGACGCCAGATGGCACATGCAAATCCACCGACATAGAACAGCGATAGTTCGCCGACGCTTTTCCAAGCCGGTACAACTTCTGTTAGACGATGGAATCCTGAACAAAGAGGCAAGCTTCTTTGACTATGGGTGTGGATATGGCGAAGACATATCTTTTCTCAAAAAAGCAGGAATCACCGCGCATGGATTTGACCCGCACTTCGCAAACGCAGAAAAGCTAATTCAATCCGACGTTGTCAATCTGGGATACATACTCAATATAATCGAAAACCCTAAAGAACGAAAAGAAACACTGCTGCGTGCGCACTCTCTTGCGGAACATCTTCTCGTTGCATCCGTTATGATCCGCGACAATTCTCCAGCAGGCGAAAACGAAAAGGAATGCTGCGATGGAATTATCACTTCGTGGAATACGTTTCAGAAATATTTTAAGCAGGCAGAATTGAAAGAATATCTCGAATCCAACCTGCCGGGAAGTAGCGTGCAGATGGCGTCTCTTGGCATAGCCTATATTTTTAAAACAGATCGATTTAAGCAACAGTATCTTTCCGGGCGACTTGGTTCCTACGCTAAAAGTATTTCGTCGGAGCTCAAAGAACAGGAATACCGCGAAAAAATTTCTGCGTGGCTGTCTCTCTACCACGAGCTTGGTCGCCCGCCTTCTAAAACCGAATTTCCAGAAACGTCTTTTATCGTGCGGGCTTTTGGCTCTCTCGAAAAAGCGGTACAGGCCACGCGGGCAGAACTCCATGCAGAAACCGTGCAGGCAAGCGCCGAGCGAAGAAAGAAAAGTCTCGTTGTGGCATTGGCGCGCGTGCTCATACGCAATGCAGGCAAAGCGAAAATGAGTGATCTGTCAGCGGAACAGCATGCAGATGTGAAATTGTTCTTTGGAAATTTTTCGGCAGCGCTTACGGCAACCATGCAGGAGCTGCAAAAATTATCCAGCCTCGAAAATATCAGCAGCTACATAAACTTGTCGCAGGTGGGAAAAATTCTTCCGGATGATATCTATATCCACAAAGACTCTATTTTGTTTGCACCAGACATGCTGCAGATATTGACCGAACTTGCGCTCATTGTATTGCCTTCGGATATTGACTGGAATATTGTCAAAATCGCGCGCAACGGCCACCACCTTTCTTTTCTGTATTATCCTGATTTTGAGAATAATCCGCATCCAGCCCTTTCGCATTCCATGAAAGTAATGCTCACCAACCAAAAGCTGACATGGCGCGATTATGGCTCTTCAGAAAACCCTCCCATTCTGCATCGCAAGGAGACATTTCTTCACAGTGCGCATTCACTGTTCGAGCAGTTTTCTGCCCTTACCCAGGAAGAGGAAGAAGCCGGTCTTTTAACTCCGCCCGTTCCTGGCAACCGCGAGCAATGGGAAAAGAGGGTCAGCGAGAGCAAATTCAATTGACAAAGCAATCCATCAGGCTATAAGACTCCATGGGGTATGTATTCGCAGAAATAGAACTCTCTAATCCACGGGAAATCAATTTGTCTCCCGTTATAGTAAACTCCCTTGTCGATACAGGTGCCCTTATGCTGTGCATTCCAGAACATGTAGCCATTCAATTAAACCTGACAACGGAATCTTTGCGAGAAGTCTCCGTTGCGGATGGCAGGAGTATCCGCGTACCGTATGCCGGGCCGGTAAAAGTGAAATTCCGCGATCGATCCTGTTTCGTTGGAGCTCTCGTTTTTGGCGACGAAGTACTTCTCGGTGCTGTTCCCATGGAAGACATGGATCTCGTCGTTCATCCTGCCCGCCGCGAGCTTATTGCCAATCCTGACAGCCCAAACTATCCGCACGCGCGGGTAAAATAAATCCAAAATTTGTTTATGGAGGAGTTAATCATGGAATTGAGCTATGACGCAAAATACAATATCGCCTGCATCAAATTTCGCGACAAACATGAACAGGTCCAAACAACTGTATTCCCTTCCCGCTTGACGGCAGGTTTTCAAAATAACCTGCTGCTTCCATGAGCGAAAAGCAGGGCAAAGCAAACGATACCGCAAAAGAAAACGAGCAGGAAAAAAATCCATGGTCCCACACAATCTGTCTGCCGCAGACAGAATTTCCCATGCGGGGAAACCTGCCTCAACGCGAACCGGAAATCCAGAAATTCTGGGAAGAAAACAAAGTCTATAAAAAGATTCTCGAAAGCCGTAGAAAAAGCGGAGCTCCCGTATTTCTGCTGCACGATGGCCCGCCCTATGCGAACGGAAACTTCCACACCGGCCACGCACTGAATAAAATTCTCAAGGATACAATCAACAAGTACCATACACTGCAGGGAAAATATGTCCCTTATATTCCCGGCTGGGACTGCCACGGTCTGCCCATAGAGCTGGCCGTGCAAAAAAAACTGGCCAACAAAAAAGACAGCTCAGACAAAGATCCAATCATAATTCGCAGGGAATCCCGCGCATACGCTACAAACTTTATTAAAATACAGGCAAAAGATCAATCAAGATTTGGTGTTTTCTGGGACAATTCTGAAGTGGAAACCCTGACTCCGGAAAATCAGTTTAATCCATCTACTTTTTACTACACAATGAGCCCGCAATACGAGGCATCCATTCTCAAAGCCTTCCGCGATATATATTCGAAAGGACATATATACAAAGGGAAAAAACCGGTTTACTGGTGCCCGGTTACAGCAACAGCTCATGCTGAGGCAGAAATTGAATATAAAGAAGCTGTATCTCCATCCATTTATGTTGCATTTCCCGCCTCTCATAAAGATCTCCCGCAGGAAAGTTTTGTCGTAATCTGGACGACGACACCATGGACGCTGCCTGCCAATTTAGGAGTATCGTTTCACCCCGAATTTTCCTATGCCCTGTACAACACACCAGCGGGCCATCTTTTAATCGCAGAAGGCTTGGAAGAAAAATTCTTTGCGGCTACCAATCTTTCCTTCTCCGCAAAAGAATCTCTATCGCAAGAACAAATTTCTGAGTTAACAGTACAGCACCCTTTTCTTGACCGCGAATCCAAAGTGCTCTTTGGCGATCACGTAACTCTCGAAGCTGGTACGGGAATTGTGCACACTGCTCCGGGACACGGAATGGACGACTACAAAGTGGGGCTCGACGCAGGGTTAGAACCCTACTCTCCTGTTGACCACTATGGACGCTATACGGACGAATTTCCTCTCATGGCGGGAATGAAAGTCAAGGATGCCAATCCCAAAATACTGGAATTGCTACAGGAGAAAGGGCGCTTGATTCATTCTTCGGAAATAAGGCACCAGTACCCGCACTCTTGGCGTTCCCATGCCCCACTGATTATGCGCGCTACCCCCCAGTGGTTTTTTGCTATGGACGGCCTTCGCGCCGAGGCTCTTCGCGAAGCCGGTCGCACACTCTGGATTCCGGACTGGGGCGAAAACCGCTTTAAAGCGATGATAGAAAACAGACCAGACTGGTGCCTCTCCCGCCAGCGCCACTGGGGAGTACCCATCCCTGCGTTTACCTGTGAAAAATGTGGCGAAACCCATATGAGCACGCATTCTCTGGATCATATCATTTCTCTTGTGGAACAACACGGGATCGAAGTCTGGTTTGATCGCGCTGCTTCCGAGTTGCTGCCCCCCGGTGCGACCTGTGAAAAATGTGGACATAATCAATTTGCCAAAGAAACCGACATTCTCGATGTATGGTTCGATTCTGGCGTCTCGTGGTATTCTGTATTAAAGGATCGCGACGACACGCCCATTCCTGCGGATGTCTATCTGGAAGGAAGCGACCAGCACCGTGGTTGGTTTCAATCATCGTTGTGGCCCTCTCTGGCCATTGAAGGGAAAGCCCCGTTTAAGCGCGTTATTACGCACGGCTATATTCTCGACGAAAAGGGGCGCGCCATGAGTAAATCCCTCGGAAACGGAATAGAGCCCAACACGGATATTATTCCAAAATTCGGAGCAGATATTCTTCGCCTTTGGGTTGCCTCTGAAGACTACAGAACTGACAATACTATTGGCATGGATAAATTAAGCCACCTTGCCGAAAGTTACAGAAAAATACGAAATACGTTTCGCTATATTCTTGGAAATCTGCGCGATGGCAAAGAAGTCGAAACTCTTTCTTCCCGGGATGTTACAGACAAAATTGATTTGTATTTTTTGAACGAGCTGGCCCTTCTCGCAGAAGAGATTACAAACGCCTATGAAAAATATGAATTCCATATGGTATACCAGAAGGTATTGCATTTCTGTACGGTTACTCTTTCCAGCCAGTACTTTGACATAATCCGCGACCGCCTCTATTGCGATGCAACACCCGATGCATCTGGATCGCAAACTGCCGAAGCAGCCCGGCGCCGTTCTTCTCTGTCGGCACTTAAAATTATCAGCGATGCTCTTATGGTCTATTTAGCGCCTATTCTCTCTTTCACCATGGAAGAAATTTTCCAGCTTACATCCAACGGTAAAGATAGCGTTTTTTCACAGGCATGGCCCAATGTTTCCATCTGGAAAAATGATTCCCTTGCAGAAGAATTTGAATCTCTGTGGAAACTGAAAGATTTTGCCAATCGGCAAATGGAGCAGTTACGAAAAAACGACGCCATTGGTTCTTCTACAGAAGCAATGGTTGAAATTTCTGGTCAAGACCTTTCGACATTTTCGCCGGATGAAATTGCCCGGGCCTTTGTCGTCTCTGCTGTAGTAAGAGATTCTTCGCTTTCACCAGGAATTCTACGGGTGAAAAAAGCCGAAGGCGAAAAATGCCCTCGCTGCTGGATCCATGCTCCTCTGACCGAAAAAGGACTTTGCCCCCGCTGTTCCAGCGTTGTTACTATTTAGGTATCCTCTAAAAAAGTCCTTCCGTTAGCTTTTTGCCTGCGGCTCGCTTTGCGTCGCTCCGCCGCTTTGCGTTCAGAGACTGCTTTTCACGTTGCTCCTCTGCGACATTCATGCTTCCGCGCAAAAGATAGCGCGGTCGGCCTTTTACTTCTTCATAGATGCGCGAAATATACTCGCCAGCGATTCCCAATGTGAGCAACTGAGCAACACCGGTGTAGCATCTGTCGAGCCATCGTCTATAAAGAGAAAAGATACAACAATGGGAAACGAGATTTCTACAGTCGATGCAAGTTGTTCCATCCGATCAAACAGCATGGGGAGAACCTGCTATTCGTTAAAGACGGGAACGACGAGCAAAAGGGAGGCTTTTTTTCTGGCTCTTTGATTCTTCCCCTTGGACATCCACGCACCACCTTTCCCTTTATTTTTTTCCAATAACATCTTCTATCACTCCAGGCACAAACAGATCTCTGCGTTGAATTTCCTCTTTTTTCAGAGAGCGATAATATGTCAACGGAGACAAAAATGCATACAGCGCCATGACAGCCACTGCGGCAAGTGCAAGTATTCCCGTAAACAATGGCGGCTGCGCTTTTTTCTCCGGCGCGTTTTCCTGTATCTGAAAAAGGTGGAGGTTAAGCCATGCAGATTCTGCGAGAAATCTATCGCGGGCGAAATACTGCACAAAAACAAAAGACATTAACAAAGAGATAATCAATGGCGAAAAGTAATGGTATAAATAGAGAACGCGCGATGCGGACAAGGCTATCGCCATGTAGGCCATGTACAGAGAGAGCAGAATATAAATGTTCCGGCAGTCGTTAAGGCGCCCCTCTGGACAACGCAGGCCGAGCAGCAATACACCAGCCGTCAGAGAGAGGCCCAGTGCCAGGCCTGCCAAACCCGTGAGCCAAACCGCCATATTGGGAACGAGATACAGATAGCGCGCCTGTTCTTCCTCTTTATGCCATCTGTAATTGATCGATTTTTCTCCGAGAATCCAGCGCATGGGATGGCTGCCATTTTCGCCATTTTTGCAGACATCGAGGCGCGGCACCCCGCCCTGGTATTCTGCCATATAGCGAATGTTCCCGCGCAAACCTTCTGCAAATGCAGGAATCGAAAATGTTTGATTCTCTGAAATTCTGCTAAGGTGGCCGGGGGTGGCTTTATACGGCCCATTCGTGAGATGCTTTCCCATTCCAATGTGAATATAAAAAATGGACAGAACAATGATGGCAATCACCACTATCGAAATTGCCGCTCTTACGACCAGGCGAGATAGTTCCCGGGAAAAAAGTATCTCTTTTTTTTGCGCAAAATGCTCCATAAAAAAAAGGGCCGGAAACAATAGCAGCAGAAAAGCCGCATTGATTTTCACGCTGAGCGCCAATCCAACGGGAACAGAGAGCGCGGCATACGAAGCCGGAGAAATTTTTCTGTCTGCCATTCTGAAAAAGATCAGCAACGACAGTAGCACAAAGAACAAAAGAAAGGGCTCCAGCATGGCGCCCCGCGAATGGACGATGATGGCGTTGTCAAACAAATACCAGGCGGTAAAAAGGAAGGAGATATAGACATTCCGAGACAGGGTTAAGAGCAGCGCAAAAAATACAAGGACATTGAGCGAAGCAAAAACGACGGGAAAAAATCGATACCCCTTGAAAGAAAAGCCAGCCGGAAATTCCCGTATATAGTCCGTCTCTAAAAAGGAGAGTTTATCGACTTCCCGGTTGGACGAGCGAATCTGCTCTCCAAGCGCGATCAGCAGTTTGCCGAGTGGCGGATGTGGCTCCATAAACAGAGAGCCTGCGATATATTTTTCTGCCGATGCAATGTGGTAGTTTTCATCCCAAAACACGGCCTGTGGTTTTTGGTAATTATTATACACTGTCGCCCAGGTAAGTATAATCAGAAGAATCGTGGTAAGGAGAAACGGCATGCTGCGTCGCATGGTGAATGAATGCTTGCGGTGGCAACCCGTCAAGATGGATTCTGTATTGACATAAAGACCACCGCAGTTAAGCTGCCAATGTGGAAATGAACCAGAAGCTTCGTTCTGCCAAGCACCTGGGCTATTTTATCCTCAGTCTGTCCTCTTTTCTGTTTCTACAATGCTCAAAACCACTGTATTTGGACGAGTTTTCTGAAGTGCAGGAGAAAGACTCCATAGCCGCCCGGTATCTATCCGGAGGGAGCATCAATTTTGGCCTGCCTCCCTGGGGCGCGCCGGCAGAAATCTCGGAAGAAACCAAACTGCATGATGGTACAAAGGCACTTCGAGTCTACTAAATTATTATATTGACGCACAGGAATATTGTTTACACTTAGAGACCGGGTTTGACTGTAGCAATGGAGCACTTATTATGGATATAAAAATCAGAGATCTTGGCAAACACAAAATCCTTGAAATAGAGGGAGATGTGGATCTGTATAATGTCGGAGAGCTCAAACAGGCCATCTTTCGCATGATTGACGACGAAGATGCCGATTCTCTCATTATCGATATGAGTGGAATCAGCTATATGGATAGCTCTGGCGTTGGTGCTCTGGTTGCCGGAAAAAAGAAAATGCGCTCCATCAACGGTAAATTTGCCCTGTTGCACATTAACGAAGACGTTCTGAACATTCTAAAACTCGCCACTCTGGATCAGTTTTTTACGATTTACGAAGACGAATCCCAAATTGAAAAATAATATTCTTCTCATTTACGGTGGTCAGTCGGGAGAACACGATGTATCCCGGGTTTCAGCCGCCTTTGTGGAACAATCCCTCATTGAGGCAGGCTTTACTGTCTTTCCGCTTCTGGTAGACAGGCAGGGCAACTGGTATCGCCAAAGCCCCGGCAGCGAAACACAGGAAAGAACGACTCTCGCAATGGCAGATTTTCCCGTGCTGAACACGGCCACAGAATCCTTCATACCGGAATTTGCCTTCCCGCTCATCCATGGCACAACAGGAGAAGACGGTCTTCTGCAGGGCTTGCTGGAATCACTGCGCCTGCCTTATGCGGGGACAGGAGTAGCCGGGTCCGCACTAGGCATGGACAAAATTCTCTCCAAGATTCAATTCGAAAAAGCCGGGCTTCCGCAGTTGCCCTGGGTAGCCGTCCATTCTTCTGAAAGTTTTGATGCAATTGCAGCCAAAACAAAAAGTCTGTCTTTTCCCCTTTTTGTGAAGCCCGCGAATATGGGAAGCTCCGTGGGAATCAGCAAGGTAGCCAGAATTCAGGATCTCACAAAATCTCTCGAAGCCGCTTTTTTGTGGGACGAATTCGTGGTGATAGAGCAGGGAGCAACCGTGCGCGAAATTGAATTTTCTATTCTGGGAAATTATCCGCACTACGAGGTCTCCGTTCCGGGAGAAATTGTGGTCTCTGCCGATTTCTATTCCTACGACGCAAAATACAAAGATGCCACTGCAACCCAGCCAGAAATTCCAGCCCATATTTCTGACACCATGCTCCAGACAATGCAATCGCTTGCGAAAAGAGCGTTTGCAGCAATCCGGGGCGATGGATTTGCCCGCGTAGATTTTTTTCTCGACAAAGAAAAAGAACAGATCTATATCAACGAAATTAACACTCTTCCGGGCTTTACCCCCATCAGCATGTTTCCACAGTTATGGAAGGCCTCTGGACTTTCTGCCCCCGAGCTCATGCGTAAAATTGTAGAGTTTGGGCTTCAGCGCCACGAACGGCGCAATCTCCAGAAAAACGGCCAGTTCCATGCATGAAAAGACAACTCACCATCAGCTTTCACTTTTACGGCGCTCAGCATCCTAATAACCATTTTGATCTTTTTATTGTATCTCACGATAATTTATATTTGGAACACTACCCTCTGTCGAAAACGGAGCTGCGGCTGCTGCTGTCTGGCAAACCCGTTGCAATCACCCCAGGACACAGCCATCGCCTAAAGTATCTAAATTACAGCGGGTCCTTGGGCGATAATCGCGGGCGGGTGCGGATTTTGCTGCGCTCCTGCATCATCTCTGAGCAGCCCTTCACAAGACAAAAAATTATTTGCCACGCAGATGCAATCTGTTTTACTACACAATGTTCAAACAGACTGAATTCAGCGATCAGGCAGTAAAGCGACACAGAAACCTTTTCAATGTTTTTGATCCTACGCCCTATCCCGCCATAAAAAGTGAATACGTAGAAAAAGACAATGTGCAGAATGTAGTACTCGACAAGGTAAAATCGCTTGCGGATGAAAATTATGATCTGCGCGAAAAAATTGCTGAAATGCGCGCACGCATTACGATGCTGGAAAACGCTCCTTCCGAAACGGAAACTGCGCAGGAGCTCATTGAGTTTGTCGATGTAGAAGAGCACATTTTAAACCCGGATGGTACAACGGGGAAACTCTACACTCGGTGATGCCTTAATTTTGTTTGCCGTGCACTGCGTGCGCTGGGCTTTGTTCCCGAAAGAAGACATTTTTCAGCCAGAGGTGGCTACAGATCTATTGTATTTTTTCGAGAGAATTAGTTTTATCGTTATAGTTTTGGGGCGTTCCCGGTGCCTTTCAAACAGTGGACAAAGTTGCTTGCCAAAGGGCTTAGTTCAAGGCGCTCGGGACAGACTTGCGCAGCGCGACCTTACCACAAAAACCGAAGTCATGCTATCACTTATACGCTTAGAGTGCTATTTTGGGTTGACAGCAGGCCATCGCTTTTATTCTTTTGCAAAAACCGAGGTACAAATGAGCGAAACACGCGAATTCCAGACAGAGACGAGACAACTGCTCGATCTCATGATCCACTCTATTTATTCCAGCAAAGAAATTTTTCTGCGGGAACTAATTTCCAATGCTTCTGACGCCATCGATAAACTGCGTTACGAAGCCATTTCCAATTCCAACCTTCTTTCCGACGGCGGCGACTTTGAAATTACCCTCGAAGCTGATTCTGCCGCGCGAACCCTTACCATTTCGGACAATGGAATCGGCATGTCGCATGATGAAGTCGTAAGCCATATCGGAACCATTGCCAAATCCGGCACGCGCGAAGTTCTCAACAAAATGAAAGAGGCAAAATCAGAGGGCACTGTGAACGAACTCATTGGCCAGTTTGGCGTTGGGTTCTATTCATCCTTTATTGTTGCAGAAAAAGTTGTCCTGACCACAAGGCGGGCCGACAGCGACAAAGCGGTTCTCTGGGAATCCACAGGCGACGGCACGTACACCATTGGCGAAACCACAAAAGAAGGGCGCGGCACCACGATTACGCTTCATCTGAAACCAGCGGATTCCGAAAATGGTTTAAACGACTTCACGAATAACTGGGAAGTTGAACGCATCGTGAAAAAGTATTCTGATTTTATTTCTTATCCCATTAAGCTTAAAGAAGAGAAAACGGAAAAGGAAAAAGATGCCGAGGGCAATGAAATAGAGGGTGGCAAAGAAACCACGACTATCGAGTGGCGCACACTCAATTCCATGAAGCCAATCTGGACCAGATCAAAGTCTGACGTAAAGGAAGAAGAGTACAAAGAATTCTACCACCACATCAGCCACGACTGGAACTCTCCCCTAGAGACAATTCTTTACAATGCGGAAGGGCGCATCCAGTATACGGCTCTTCTATTTATTCCCGAAAAAGCACCGTTCGATTTCTACTACCAGAGCTATAAAATTGGTCTCCACCTGTATGTTAAGAAAATCCTGGTTGACGAAGCTCTCGAAGATTTGCTCCCCCACTATCTGCGTTTCGTAAAAGGAATTGTTGATTCGCCGGATCTTCCGCTGAACATTTCCCGCGAAATGCTGCAGGTAGACAGACAGATCACTGCTATCCGCAAGGGAATTACGAGCAAAATTCTGAGCACACTCAAAACCATGCTTGAAAAAGACCGCGACAAATACATTGCGTTCTACAAAGAATTTGGCCCTGCCATTAAAGAGGGAGCAGGCAACGATTACGAAAACAAAGACAAACTGGAAAACCTGCTCCTGTTCTCTTCTTCTAACGACGCAGAAAAACTGACTACGCTCAAAGAATACGTAGAGAGAATGCATCCTGGCCAAAAAGAGATTTATTTTATCACGGGCGAATCCCGCGCCATGATAGAAAATTCTCCTCACATGGAAGCCGTTCGCGAAAAGGGTTACGAAGTTCTCTATCTGCTGGACCCTGTAGAAGAGCTCGTTCTGCAGCAGCTGGCCACATTTGACGAAAAACCATTCAAGGGACTCGGCAAAGGGGAACTCGATTTAGATGCCGATGCCGACGAAGAATCCAAAAAGAAGAAGGAAGAAGAACGCAAAGAGAAGGCTAAAACCTACGAAGACATGTTCAAAACTCTCAAGGACAAGCTGTCCGAAACGATTCGCGAAGTGAAGCTTTCTTCTCATCTCAAATCAGCACCTGCCGCTATTATCCGCGATGAATTTGAAATGAGCCCGCACCTTAAGCGCATTCTCTCCCGTGCCGGAGAAGATGTAACAAAAACCAAATACACTCTTGAGCTCAATGCAGACCACGAGATTGTAAAAGGCCTCAAGACAAAATTCGATGCCAACCATGAAGATCCTGCCGTCACAGAAACAGCCGAAGTACTTCTCGGTTACGCCTTGATTGCTGCCGGTGCAGAGATTGCCAACCCCATCAGTTTTAACGACAAGCTGTTGAAACTGTTGAGCAAAGCATAAACCATCCGTGCCGCTAAATTATAGGCCGGCTGAAACTTTTGGCAGGTACTAAGAAAACACCTCGCACGACGTGCGAGGTGAGGCATGGAAAATTACAGGGGAGGATGGCAGCTCAACGACGTTGCCGAGTACTGGATAATTGACCCTACTAAACAACAGGTTTCATTATGGATTCCCGCTAGCCATGCGTGGGAAAAACGCGAAGGAGACACGTTAGATAGCCGCTTTCTTCCCGGGTTTGCGCTGGAACACACCAAGCTATTTCGATGAGGATTGCTGTAGCCTTTGCGGCGAAAAAATTTTGGTTTTGGCGATGAATCCCTGCCCGGGTAGGGCTTACTTACCTCTCTTTTTTTCCAAACTTTTCTTCGAGGTCGAGCATTTCGCCCTCGATCTGGCGAACGAGGTCGTTAAAATACGGCGTGTACTTCATTTCGCGCTCGCGTACGAGCGGAAGTGCGACGTGGTGGTAGTAGACAAATTCGCCGGGCTTAGACTTCATGACAAAAATATCGTCGCCTAGATAGACAGCCTCGGATATGTCATGGGTCACAAAAATGATGGTAGGATGAATATCGTGCCATATTTTGGCGAGAAGATCCTGCATGTCCACGCGGGTTTTTATGTCGAGAGCGCCAAACGGCTCATCCATGAGCAGAATATCTGGCTGGGCCACAAGTGAACGGGCAATGGCCACGCGCTGCAGCTGCCCGCCAGAGAGAGACGGATACTGCGCATATTTTCCTTCGTGGCCGGCAAGCCCCATGAGTTCAATAATGTGCATTACTTTATCTTTGCGCTCTGCCTTGGGAACATTTTTGTATTTGAGAGCAAGCTCCACGTTTTCGTACACCGTGTACCAAGGTAGCGACGAATATTGCTGAAACACCATTCCCACGCGATCTTTATCTGTGCGCGGTTTTCCATGCAAAAGCACCTCTCCAGAGGTCGGCTTTTGCAGGCCCGAAATATAACGCAGAATGCTAGACTTACCGCAGCCAGAAGTGCCTAAAATGGAAATAAACTGCCCCTGGTCTGGCTTGTCTTCTATGAGAAAATTGAGACCTTCGAAGACCTTTATCTTGCCGTCATCATACGACTGGTGCACATTCCTGATTTCAATAATATCGGTCATGTCCGTCTGCTGGTAACCTACTCCAGCGGGTATCTCGCGAGGGGCTGGAGCTGCCTGCGCTGTCTCTTCTGGATTTTTTTCCTGGGGCTTGGCAGCCGTCTTTTTCAGAGATTTCTTTTTCTCTACGTTTTCAACATATTCTGAATAAAAGCTCATAATACTCTCACTTTTTGACGTGCTTGTGCGGAAACAAGACCCTGTCGAGAATCTGGAAAATTCTGTCCTGCAAAATTCCCACCAGAATAATGATGAGAAGCACGGCAAACACCTTGTCTACACGACTCTGTCTCGCTGCCGTATAGGCAAGAGCGCCAAGTCCACCACTACCCTTATTGACAACTTCCGCAACAATGAGATATGTCCAAGAGATTGCCACGAGAACGCGAATATCGTCAGAAATGCGCGACAAAACGTTCGGAATATACACCGTTTGTATTATCTGAAAACGGGTAGCTCCCAGAGTAAACACTGTATCTGTGTAAACCTTGTCAACCTCGTCAATTCTTTGAACAACGGTAGGCAGAAGATACACAAAAATACCAAAGGCAAGAAACTGGATTTTCATGGTGTCCTGTATTCCAAACCACGCGATAAAAAGGCCCACCATGGCAGTGAGCGGAAGATAGCGCAATGCATCTACATAGCGGGCAAACATTTTGCGAACGATGGGGTTGAGCCCCAGCAAAAAGCCAAAAGGAATGGCTGCAATCACGGCCTGCATGTAACCCAACACATTGAGGTAAAGAGAATACCCCAGGTTTCCTATCAAGTTATCCTGGCCATACATGGCTGGTATGGCCGTGATAACCGAATGCGGAAAGGGCAGCAATAATACGGGAACCAGTCCAGCCAGAGAAATCCCATACCAGACGGCGAGTATTGCAGCCAAACCAGCCAGTGAATACAGATACGCTTTCATCTTTATTGCAGCAACTGGAAGTCTGTGCGGCGGTTGGCAGAGCGTCCTGCTTCTGTCGTGTTGTCTGCGACAGGCTTATCGGGACCATTACCGACGATGATAAAGCGGCTGCGGTCAAATCCATAGCGGCTCACGAGAAAATTGGCAACCGCCTGGGCCCTCTGTTTGGACAGGGCGACATTGACCTCGCGGGAACCCACGCTGTCTGTGTTGCCTTCTATTCTCACTCTGGCATTTCCAAAGGATTTAACAATGCTTCCAAACTCGCGGTCGATAGTGACTTTTGCATCGTCCGTGATAACGGCAGAACCAGATGGATATGTTACCGTGACTTGTTTTGTGGCAAATGCCTCACCTGCTGAAGAATTGCTGAAAGTAGCAGCGCCCTCACCTTCGTGGATGCTGCCCACCAGATTGAGATCCCGGATAAGGGAAGAATCGGAAACCGATCTCCAGGCAGGGATGCGGGCAGGAGCAAGGCCTATCTTCGCATATTCCAGAGCCATTTCCTGATAAATGTCTTCCCCCGTTACTCCGTGATACGCACCGTTTACATTAAAGAAGTTTACGTTATCGCCATAGGTGGCCAGGCGAACATTTTCTATTGCCTTTGCCGTAAAAGCAACCGGCTGGTTCAGTCCATCGGCAAGAATCTGTGCGGCGCGCTGTTTAGCAGCAGGCGAAGAGTTGATTTCGGCAGCTCCAATAAGCCAACCCTCGACAAGCTTTTTCAGCATTTCGCGGTTTGCGTTGAGATACTCTTCTTTGACAAAAAAGCCGTCGGCAATAATATGAGACGCGCTCTTTGTATTCCGCAGAATGGAAGAACCAGGAACATTTTGAATGAGAGCTTCGTCATCCGGACTCCAGACCACGGCGGCATCTACGCGACCAGCCTTAAAGTACTGGGCGGAGTCAATGGCTGAGGGTGCCTCTACCACTTCTACGTTGCTTAGAGACATGCCGGCAGCTCTAAGCAGCCAGATTAGAAATGTATGAGAAGGGGTTCCAAAGGCGACAGAGACCTTTTTCCCTTTGAGTTCATTTACAGACTTAATGCCCTCACGCGCTACAATGGCATCGCCACCACGCGACCAGTCTGCCTGAAAAATAAACTTAGGCTTGTACTGGGCCAGCGCTTCCACTTCCGTAGTATAGGCATCGGCAGTTACCCACAGCAAATCAATTTCATCTGCCTTCCAGGCATCGCGCGAAGGGACAAAGTCGTCCAGGACAACAAAGTCAACCAGAAAACCATAATCTTTGTAGAAACGGGATTGGACGTTTGCCTTAAAGCCTTCGTTAAAAAACTGGCCACCGGCATAACCACCCCAGGTGACTACGCCAATGCGAACGACTTTGGTTCCCTCTGGAACACCTTCGGGAAGCTTAACTTTGCTGCCCATGGAAAATGATGGCATTTTTAGTCCGGCTCCAGCACCAAAAAACTTAAATGCGAGGAAGAAAGCTCCTGCAACAAACAGGGCAATTACAAGCTTGGCAAATGGCGTTAGTGATGTTTTCATGATAACTCCTTTATTTCTCTAAATTTTAAAACAGATCCGAATATTTGGACTTGGAAGAAGCTACAGCTGCTCCGTTAGAGGCTTTTCCCATGTGAAGAAGTGAGCTTTTCTGCTCCCATGCTTCGAGGGACTTAAAGCCTTCTTCTTCAAAGACGGCATTCTGGAGATCTACTCTGTCGAGAGCGTCAGAAGACAGTTCAATAAAGCGCTCCATTTCTCCAATTTTAGTAGAAACATCGGCGGCGACTCTCTCCATGGACATATTGAAAATCTCCATTTTATCGGTGTCTCCTTTGATAACGCTCATGGCAGAACGAAACGCAGAGTGGCCGGCTTTGAGAGCACTGTACTCACGCTTGCGAAGGTCTACTTCGTTCACGGTATCCTGGAGAATGTAATTGGCATTTTCGTGAACGCGCATGAGCATATTGTATACGCCTTCCATCTTAGTGAGAAGATCCTGTAGTCTTTTATTGGATTCTTTGAGGCGCTCTGCCTGGCGAACAGAAAGAGAGGCCTGCTTTTCGTTACTGGCAGACTTTGCAGTCTTGGCCATGGCAAATTCATTATCCATGTCTTTCTCGTTTTTGGTGATGAGATCT
Organism: Turneriella parva; assembly: GCA_020719945.1. GTDB lineage: Bacteria > Spirochaetota > Leptospiria > Turneriellales > Turneriellaceae > DYKF01. The sequence goes on along the minus strand of DYPL01000041.1, from coordinate 3,264 downwards.
TTGAGTTTGCGGATTTCGGTCTTGAGCTTCATGATATGGCCGTTCATTTTTTCCATGGAGGAACGAAGATGCTCGACATATACCTCAAGAATTTTAACCGGATCGATAGTGACAAACCAGCTCGTGATTGTGCGCATGAGCGTTTTGTACATATACCAGACAAGTGTCCGCACCTTGTTGTCCAGAATCATGTAGACGAGGGCCAGTAAAACAAGGCCCAGCAGAATGGCATAGATGGTGTTCTGCATCAGTTCGATAAGGGTCGGCAGGATAATATACAATCCCATTCCGAGGGCTGCAAGCAGTGCTACCGCAAAAATAGATCCCGTTGTGCCCTCGGGTTTCTGCCAGAAAGATTTTGGTTTATAGCTGTCCATTTGATTCATTGCAATCCTCTTTTTATTTTGTAAGTTATCTTTTAACGAATATACACTTCACGAGAGATATTCCTTGATTTTTCTCTCGTCCTCTGAAACTTTATCGTGGATAATCTGCCATGCTTCCAGAAAGCCGGCAGTATTATTCTCGATCTTGGAGCTGAGTTCCTCCACCTCTTTTTCGAGAGATGCCTTCTCCTGGGCCAGCCTTGCAAGCTCCTCTTCAATGGCAGCGAGGCGATTTTGCTTTGCCGTTAAATCGTGGGATTGCCGCTTGCCAACCTCTGCCTCAAATTCTTCTTTTTCTTTTGTGAGAACAGAAAGATAATGTGCAGCAGAAGAAAGCAGGGTTGATTTATCTACCCCAATGGTGGAGGCCGTGGTATACACGGACGCAAAAGCTTTGGATTCGGTATCTCCTTTAGAGACGAGCTCCCGCACGGCGTTGCGGAACTCCATGTAGTCAAATCCTGCCTGGTTATTCTCCAGGAGAACATTGCTTAAATGTTCAACCATTTTGCGAACTACATCATCAGAAGCAGGGGCAGAACGCGCCACAGATGGAGCAGAAGACGCCGATCCATACGAGGCCGGCTGGCTGGCTGAAGCCGTTGCCTTGGGTTCTTCTTCTGTAGTGACAAACAAGGACTTCAACTTCCCGACATTGATCATGAATGCCAGTAGTGTATTTTAAGGGTCAATGTCAAGAAAAGTTTGATGATTGTACGAAAAAAAGCTTTATAGAGCGGCAGTGGCTCTGGAAAGAAAGTATTTCCTGCCGGCGGGCCTCCCTGCGCGGGTAGCGCAACTTCTATCACTTCGCGTCAGGGAAAACCTGTCAGCGGATTATACATAAAACTGAGGTTGCCTAAGACCTATCCATTAAAGTTAGAAAGGCCGCAAAGACCTTTTCTGGAGTTAACAAATAAGCGCAGCGAAAGTGTTTTTGGGGACAACTCGATAAGCCTTTGTGATCACAGGGTTTGCACGGAAGCTTTTCGCTCAAGACAATTGTATTGGAACCACCTGGCTCAAAGCCAAACTCCGTAACGGTAGATAAAAAAAGAGCAACCATGGGAATGTTGAACGCAGCACCGGCGTGCATGAGAGATGAATCCCCTGTGACAAATCCGGAAGAGCGAGACAAAACAGAAAAGGTCTGCGAAAGAGTGAGCCTGCCGGCAGCATTTACAACAAACGCAAATCCTTCGGCAACCTGCTGTGCGGTTTCGGATTCGTCGGGACCACCCAGTAGAACAACTTTGCGGGACGGCCAGGCCTTGTGGAACAGCTCCAGAAAAGAGCGAAAATATTCGGGCGGCCACTGCTTGGTCTGCCAGCGCGCACCGGGGGCAATGGCTATATAGCGATTCCCGATCGCGACTAAAATTTCGGCTGGCGGCTCCTGTAGGGGCAGATACTCGGGCCAAGAGGTATTCGTGGCACCTGCCGCATCGAGATAGCGGGTGCGCACCCGACTAACCGTTTTGTAAAAATTCAACTTAAAATGGACGAGCAGAAAACGCCGCAGATAGGGCTTTGTAAAATGCCTGTATTTTGTATGCGGGACGAGGGTTTTCAGGATGCGCGAGCGCAATGAATAATGCAGGTCTATAATGAGATCGAAATGCCCAAGCCGCCTGGCGAGTTTGCGTAGACCTTCTTTGCCGTCCCATGCAACAACCTGGTGAATGGCCGGATGCCCCTGGACCAGAGAGACAAAAGAAGACTTTGTAAGAAAAACAATTTCTGCATTGGGATACAAATCGCGGAGGGCAAATGGAACGCTGGAGGTTAGAAGAATGTCTCCAATGGAACTAAAGCGAATGACGAGAATGCGCATTACACGTCTACCTGTTCCGCAGCGTGGCGACCGATAATTTCGAGAGCGTTTTCGAGAATGGCCTCCTGCCCCTCTTCTGCCCTTAAGCGATACACCGGAAACGGAAATTCGACGGAGTTCCAGAGATACTCATAATTACGGTACACTTTCTCGAGCTTTTCGATGGCCTCAAAGATATCGCGGTTGGCATCGCGCTCACGGATTCTGCGCAAAGCGAGCTCCGGAAAAACATCGAGATACAGCACGAGATTGGGCTGCTCTATGGAAGGATCCACCAGATAATCCTGAACAATCTGCTCGGCAGATTCAAAACTGCTGCCCTGGTACGCCGCAGTAGAAATATAATAACGGTCTAAAAGAACGATTTCGTTGCGTTTTAGCGCAGGACGGATTCTATGGCGAACATCCCATTCGCGATCTATGCGGAATAAATCTTGAAGGCGCTCGGAAAGAATATCGTCGGGAATGTTCCCTGTACCCCGGAGCAATCTCCGGATTTCTCTTCCCGCGTCTGTGAGATCGGTAGGCTCTGCAAGCCGGTTTACTGTTGCAAACACGGACAGTTTAGCGTTCAGGTTATTCAGCAGAGTTGTTTTTCCGCTGCCGTCTATGCCTTCGATCACCGCGAAGAGCGCCTTCTTCTGCAGCATGGGACAAAGTTAAATTTTTAGACTGTACGGGAACCTTTATTAATGAACAATTTTGAAAAAATTTCAGCAAATTCTGGTAAAGTCTCTTCGTGGACTTTCCGCTAGGCTAAACCCAAATCCTAACAGAGATTACCAAATGTGTACCGCCAAGCAAGCGTAATAGGTTGATTTTTGAGGTTCCCTGTACAAGGGTTTCGCGCTGCGCGCGAGGTTGAGATTTTTCGCTTGAATGGAGTGTTCTTTTGATAGAGCGGCTATCGCCCTACTACATGTTCACCATGCGGTGGGCGTATTGTTATTATTAAACGGCTAAGTTTATTTTGTCGTGAAATTATACATTATAGTTTTGGGGCGTTCCCCCCCAAGCCCCCCCGGGATATATACTAACGAACTA
>DYPL01000100.1 GCA_020719945.1 Turneriella parva | reverse complement strand
TTCGAGGCTACATAGTTACCGCTGGTGTAAGAGGGTATACGAATATAAGTATTTATATGGAGAACCGGACCAAAGCGAATTTGGTAGAGCCATATTAGGAAAGGCTATTCACGTTTTTGCGGAAAGATACCATAATCACCTTAAAGAGAGCAATCAGAATTTGGATTATTATGAGGCGGATATAATCGCAAATGAGATTGAGAAAACACTCCTTCTTCCTTCAATGCGAAGAGAGTTTAGAGAAGTGATAGAGAGGATGAAAGAGGGTTTAATCGGTTTTACGGATATTCCTTATAGTGAATCGGAATATGAAGTAAAGCTTGCAGTAGACAGTAGTCTTAATCCCGTAGACTTTGATGATGACAATGCAGTATTTCGTGGTGCTGCCGACATTTTGTCAGTATCGGAGGTAGACGGAGAAATTCATATTGTCGTAGAAGACTGGAAGACCGGTTACGTTATGGGCAAGGAACGAAACGAGGAGCAATTGAAAATATATTCCGCATTGGCATACATTAAAGTTTCTTCAACAACAGACAAGAAGATTTCCGATAACATGAAGGCCTTTGTTAATCACGTTAATTTAATGACGTTTTCACGGGAAGAGTACCGGTTTACGGCACAAGAAGCAATGCAAGCTCTTACGAATGCAATTGAAGAAGCGGAAAAGATAAAGAGAGAAACAGATTTCAAGAGCACGCCACAAAAAGCTTGTCAATCATGCGCATATTCCGCATTTTGCGAAGACTACAACACAGACATTAAGCATGGTGGAATGGTTCATAATAACATAAGAAGAATGAATGAGCTAAAGTCAGAGTTGGAGTTTATTAGAAGGGAGCTTAGAGAGTACATCACAGAAAACGGTCCTTTGAACATAAATGGCGCGAAGTATGGCATTATAGACAGGGTGTCATATAGCTATGTGAGTGATATGCCAGCGAAGGTATCGAACAGTACCGGTATGCCGGTACAAGAGTTAAAGTCTCTCTATCTAAAAGCATCAAAAGCGTCGGAGACAGAAATGAGGAAGGCATGCAAGCGGTCCGGAATAGATTATGAGACTATAAAGAAATACTCGGCAGTAGAGTCAGTTTCAAAAGAAATGGGGTATCTCGATGAGAAATAAAGACAGAAACGCGCAAAGGAAGTACTATGAAGAGAATGTCTATGATGAATATGTCAAGGCAATGAAAGGAGAGACCGTGCCCAGGGACGAGGTTCACGAAATAGTACACGGTTCCCGTAAAACATACGAGGATTGGAACATGATTTCATTGACCGCCGACAACCATAGACTTGCTCATTCCGGAGACATAACCAAAAAAGAATTATTCACGGCGAAGCGAATGTCCGGCAGCCAGCTTCCGGAAGAGATAATGAGAGAGTATTTTTCATGAGGGGTGAAGAGGTATGGACGATAAAGGTTATTCAGGGCGGTTCCGGAGAAAATATACCGGCATTCAAAAACACGAAAACGATAATGAGGAACAAAGCCGGGCGTCCGTTCATAGGGACCAACCCGGTAAAGAAAAAGAAGATGGAATACTTGGCACGGTCATTATCGTCATACGAGTATCAGACAACAGACGAAGAGACATTGATGGCATGGTATCAACGATACTCGACATTGTTGTTAATGCCGGGCTCATGGACGATGATTCAATACGACAATTTCAGGCGATTACTGCGAAGGTTACAAAAGTACGGAAAGAAGAAGAAGGATTTGACTTGATATACGTGACGAAAAGGAGAAAAGCATGACATACAATACAACAGAAAGAAAGACAAGGAAGCGAGACGTAAAAATCGGCATTCTGAAAGACATGCAGAATGGGCAAACGATGAAAAGATTGGAGATAGCAGAGAGGTATGCTGTCAGCGAGCGTCTTGTGCGTGAAATAATTGCAGAATTAAACATGGATGGAAATGCCATTGTTTCGGTGGGTAACGGGTTTCACATAGCGCATGACAAAAAGGACATAGAGCATGCAGCGGGGCTACTCAAAAAGCAAGCGATAACAACAATACAGAGAGCGTCAAGACTGCTTAGAATAACAGCGGAAGCCTACATTAAAGGTCTTTCTATCGAAATGCAGTCCGGTCTTTTCGATGAGGGGGTCTATAATGAAAAGCAAGGCAGTTAAAGGATACATTGAGAGGGTTATTGACTTCAAAAGAATGGTAGTAAGAGAATGGAAGAAGTTTATGCGTCCTCCAAAATACGTGTCCGGAATATCAGAGGACTACTACACAGAGGAAATTCTAAAGGAATGGAGAATGGTTAGAGGCATAGACATTATTATCTATACCCTGATGCTTACAGTTGTGATGCAGCTTGCATATGTGTTTGGCAAAGGAGACCCGGAAATTGTGCATTACGCAAAGGCTTTTGGTTTTGCGTTTTCGGAGGTGTACTTTGCAAAGTCCGTATTTTCAGCGCGAAAGGTGAAATCGAAAGAGTGGCCAATCTGGGTATTTCTTATTCTTATAGTTGTTATAATAATTCCCCTCAACCTGGCTTATGAGTGGGCGATGACGGCACAAAGAAAATCCTTTGACCATCTGGCGACCTGGGACATAGAGATGGTGTCAACGGACATTGTAACAAACATGTACGCAATCCTATCCAGCGCAATCATAGGGGTTTTGATTGTGGGTATGTCTTATGTGAGAACAATACGCGAAAAGCGGTATGATATGGTTCTACAAGAGCTGGACCAGTGGAGAGAAACGGAGAAGAGAAAGGAAGCCGGAAGGATGTACCAAGCGAAATTCAGGGCGCAAAAAAGAGGAAACAACGATACACTTGCGCACAGCGAAATAGAGCATGAGCAGTACCCCGTATAAAATTGCCATAGGAGGAAATAATGGGAGCGCTTACTGAAGCAAAAGAGATTGAAAGTACATTTTCCCTTGTTAAGGGAGAAGACGGCAAGCTTGTGATTGCTGAATACGACAAAGAGCGTTATAAAGCGCATGCCGACAAGCTTCCAATCGGATTATACTCAATGAGACTAAAGAGGGTACGGTCTTCCGGAACAAGAAAACAATATGGCTACTACTGGGGGGTTGTGGTACCGATGGTTGGAATGGAGATAATGGGAGAGGACAACAAGGAGAGCGTTCACGAGGCCCTAAAATTCGAGTTTGCATACAGAATTAATGAGAAGACCGGAATGCGGCTGCCACATTCAACAAAGGAATTCGACCTCTTGGAATTCTT
>DYPL01000099.1 GCA_020719945.1 Turneriella parva | reverse complement strand
TCGTTTTTTCCCCCCATAACTCGGGTGAAGTTTTGCGCTGATTTGGACGGGGTAAAGAATTCAAAGCCTCTCGAAAAAATTACAGTGGAACAACCCGACCACTTCTGGACGCCTGCAGAACTGGTGACGTTTTCTGCGGAACATCAGAAAGCCGTGGCAAAACCGGGAAAAAAATTTCACTATTCGGATACCGGATATATTCTCCTGGGGCTGCTCGTCGAAAAAATCACAGGACAAACTTTTGAAGAAAATCTACATGCAAAAATCTTTAATCCAACGGGAATGGAAAATACGTATATGCTGTTTCGCAGCAAACCTGCAAAGCCACAGAGCATTCCCTATGCCACCGTTTATCTCGGAAAGACAAATGTTTCCGAGTTTAAAAGTCTTTCCGTAGACTGGGCTGGCGGCGGTGTGATCTCCACCACAAAAGATCTTATTTCTTTTAGTCGTGCGCTGCAGAGCGGTCAAATTATTTCCCAACAAAGCTTGGAGTCCATGAAAGGTCGCAAAAAATTTATGGGTGGAATTTTTTACGGCCTTGGTTTAATGACCCTGGATTTTGGAGATATGCTATTCCTCATGATGGGCACGCCCATCGCTCATGGACATTCTGGCGTGTTAGGAACGCATGTATTTTACTCACCAGAATTAGACGCTCACATCGCCATGAGTTTTGGCAGTTCCGACGATGTAGGAAAATCGTTTGAATACATGTACTATTTGCTTACGTCCCTCAAGAAAATTCAGAAGGAACAAAATAACCGGGGGCGGTAGCTTTGAATATTTTTACATGGTAAGATAAACGCGCGAAGCGGTTTCTAAGCTGCGTGCTTCTTCTGCTCGGATCTCTCCACGCACTTTTTCCATTGTATTTTCGATTCTTTCCATGGATTCTTTTATTTTTTCGGGTGGGATTGGCTTGGCTTCACCGCGTTCTATGAGAATATCGAGGGTGGATTTTAATTCGAATTCCATTGGTTCCAATCTCCTTTTTGGATATTGCTGCCATGATTGCCCATCGATTTCTTTTCCGTTGGCTTTTTTATTCCTTTTTTTTCTATCAGCACCCCAAGTTCCCCATTGCTTAAAGAAAAATGCAACCCCATTTTTTTCACATTGCTGTTGAATATTTAGCACCCAGGATTTATCCATTGGACGTGCCTTTGCTCCACTTTCACCACCCACTATAACCCAATCGATTCTATTTAAATTTAACTCACCCAGATCTTCTAAAAGGGGTTCTATCGATAAAAAAAGAACGCTGGCATTTAACCGCCGTAATTTTTCTATTCTCGGAACACCCTGCGCTTTGTTTTCCACAGTAACTCCCAACCATATGTTTTCGGGTATCTCTTTATCTATAAAATACTTCAACATTCTATCAGCTCGTTTAGTCAGGATTTGGTATGTATGTTGAGGTGTTTTTTGAATCACATCGAAAATTATTTTTAAATAGTCATCGGGCATATCTTTATGAAAAATATCACTCATTGAATTGACAAAATATACGGTAGGCTTTTTCCTCTTAAGTGGTTCCATTAATCTTTCCGGAACAGTATTGAACTGGAATCCATTTTGGTAACCATGTACTCCCATTGCCTGCAACCGCAATGCCATGGTTTCAGCGTAGCAATTTCTGCAACCTTCACTGATTTTTGTGCAACCAGCTGATGGATTCCAAGTCTGTTCCGTCCATTCAATTTTATGTCTCATTTTTCAACTCGATAGAATACTTCTTTGCTTTATGAATGTTTGTCGATGTGTTATTGCGATTAGCGTCACAGAAAATCTTATTATTTTTTTCCAATTCTTTGACAACATGGGTAAACAGTTTAGGTTCACAACCATTTTTCATGGCATATTTGAGTCCAGAAATATTGTCCGATATTTCTCCAGATAGAATTTTTGCTTCTATGTCTTTTGAAATTCGCGCCTTTTTTACATTCTCTCCGAGTGATGCAAACAATGAATCATGGGAAAAATTATTGTCAATATTATAGTTTGCTTCTCCAGAAAATTCATCAATTTTCCAACAAGTTTTTAGAAACTTTTCCATTCCATAAGTATGCCCAGTGCCAAAAATTAGCCCGTAGTAATTTCCCGGAGCAGAATCTTTTTTTATTGAGAAATGGTGGATATAATATTCTTGATTATCAGGAATCAGGGTTTTAAAATATTCTGCAACAGCTCGGTGAACTTCCTCTGGTTTTCTGTTTTCAAAATCAATCTGCGAAGTAGGAATAAATTTTGTGGTATTTGGATGTTCTTTGAAGCGCTTGATAAACGAAGAAGCAATAAAAAAGATAAAATCTGTCTTTGGAAAGGAAGCCAGTTTGCGGAAAACATCCTCGCCTATTTCTTTAAATCCATACTGGTCCAGTAATATAAATTTTGCTATCTTTTTATCGTGCAAAATCTTGCTTACAAGTGGTTCCAATAATATATCTTGAAATTCAGAATTTGTATATTCAATATTGTAAACACATTCTCCACACCCCTCTTTTGTTTTGCATTCTTCAATATGTACCGTTACGTTTTTCTTCAGTATTTCTGCCTTCTCTTTCTTTGCTTCATTAAAAATAAAATGCACTTGTTTTTTATTTGTCTGACAGTACTTTTTTTTATCCCCTTTCGCTTTATCGAGTAAGACTAAAGGGCTGCCAAGAAAGCCCGTACTATCTTTTCCGCTACCTGCAAAAAAGTCATAAATAAATACTTCTTTTGTGTATTGCTCATGAAGGAAAACCGGCAACCACTCTTGGAACGCTTCACCAAAGATCTTCAGTTTTAATTTTGTAGCTTCATCAAATTCAAAATTGTTAATATCTTTTGCCATAATTCCCCAATTTTCTCCCTCTCCAGCGTGTTAGCGAATCCTTCTTGCACGCTTTTCGGAAGAGACATAAGTCAAATGCTACTCGGGGACATATAAAGTCAAATTTATTTAGCGAAATGCATGCGCGATTGAAAGGGGGGTGGACTTCATTTTTTAAGCGATTTCGTGTTTGCGGTATTCCTTTCGCGGGGAAAAAGTAACCGTTTGTTTGGCACTCTCAAGCCACTTACCCTAAGGGTAGACGTAAGAGCGCAAAGAAATTGACAAATGGATCGATTTTTTTAGCGTTCCTGAGAGGATTGCGGCTAAATGACAGGTTTTTAACAAAAAACGGATAACATCCAGAAAAAGGTGGTCATATTGCTTCATGCACTACCTCAGATTATTGTAAACGCTTT
>DYPL01000098.1 GCA_020719945.1 Turneriella parva | reverse complement strand
CCGTTTGCCGGGGGGCAATCCACGAGGCAGAAAAATAGTTGCCATTGCCGCTCGGTATGCATCGCTTTCTACATGAAAAACAAGGTCGCCATTATTGGGGCAGGAATTGCCGGTCTTTCTGCCGGGGTATATCTGCAGCGGCAGGGATTCCAGACAGAAATCTATGAAATGAATGAAGCACCCGGTGGACAATGCACGGCCTGGAAGAGAGGGCGTTTTACATTTGACGGATGCATACACTGGCTTGTAGGAATTGCTCCGGGAGATCCCATGCACACCCTCTGGGAAGAGCTTGGTGCTTTGGAAAATACACAGTTCCACACGGAGCCTGTTTACATGAAATTCTATCGCGGGGGACAAACTCTTTCGGTATACGAACATTTGGATGAACTGCGAAAAGAAATGCTTCGCGTATCTCCCGAAGACAAAAAGGAAATCGAAAGATTTTACAAAGCAGCCAAAAAAGCGTCGCATATTGAAATTCTGCAGCCAGAACAAACAGGGAAAAAGTCTTTTTTTCAGAAATGGAGGGAGCTTACAAAGACGATTATCCCCATAGCAACTTTGTATCCCTGGTTTTCTGTCACGGCCAAAAATTATTCATTGAAGTATAAAAATCCTCTCCTGCAGGATATGATGAGGGGTCTTTTTACAGAAGAAACATCCATGCTTTTTAACTTGATTCTATTGTCATGGATGAACAGGAATTCCTTGGGCTATCCACTGGGGGGGTCTCTGGAGTTTATCCGCCGAATAGAAAAAAAATATATAGCGCTCGGAGGAAAAGTGAATTATAGCGTTGGTGTTAAGCAGGCAGATTTAGATGGAGGCAGAATTGTCTCCCTTGCACTGGCGAATGGTAAAACTGTAGAGGCAGACCATTTTGTATCTTCCGCAGATGCGCATTTTAATCTGTCTAAACTGCTCGGTGGAAAGTTTCCGGAGCCCGACTTTGAAAAAGCGTTTCACAGCTTTCCCATGGTTCAGCCCATTTTACTAATATCGCTGGGCTTATCGCAAAAGATAGAAAGTTTTGGCTCTCTATCTGGGATACAGATTGCTTTTACGGAACCCGTGAAATTCCGGGAAAATGTGATAGATCGGGCTCTCGTTCATTCTCTGGACTTTGATCCTTCTCTATCCCCTAAAGGGAAACAGGTCTTAAGTATTACAGTGGAGACATATTTTTCCTTATGGGAAAAACTCTATTTGTCTAACCCTGCCATCTATAAACTGGAAAAAGAAAGACTCGCCAGGGAAATTATTTCTCGACTGGAGAAAGATTTCTTTCCGGGGCTTGCAGGAATTGTTGAAAAAATGGATGTTGCATCGCCCGTTACGTGGACGCAATATACCGGCGTGTACCGTGGTGCCTATGAAGGGTTTCAGCCTTCGCCCACGGCACTGCAAAACGGCCATTTGCTGAAACAGAAAATAGATGGCATAGAGAATTTTTATATGGCGGGGCAGTGGCTAACTCCGGGCGGGGGGCTGCCTGCTGCCGCACTGTCTGGTCGTTCTGTCGCTGCGCTGATTAGCAAAAGCAGGGTAATCGCCCAGACAGCAAGCTCTCCTTGACAGGGCATTTCGACGTGGCTGGCTGGTCCATGATTATTGTAACAGGCGGTGCTGGTTTTATTGGAAGCGCCATGGTTTGGGAATTAAATAGAAGGGGCCACAAAAATGTCGTCGTGGTGGATAATCTTGCAGAAACCAGAAAATGGAAAAACCTCGTTCCATTAAAATACGAGGAGTACATTCACAAAAATGCATTCCCGGATATTCTCCTTGAGGCAGAACCCACGGAGATAGAGGCAATTTTTCATATGGGTGCCTGCTCTTCCACCACCCAGGCAGATGCCGATTATCTTTACACCAATAATTTTGAATACAGCAAAGCTCTTGCCGAGTATTCCCTCCGCCACGGCATTCGTTTTATTTACGCATCGTCTGCGGCAACGTACGGAAGCGGCGAAAACGGCTTTGGCGACGACGAATCTCTTTTGGAAGAATTACGACCAATCAATATGTATGGATATTCTAAGCAATTATTTGATCTGTGGGCGCAGAGGACTGGGGCCATAGAGTCTATTGCCGGATTAAAATTTTTTAATGTGTATGGACCAAACGAATACCACAAGGGAGACATGGCAAGTGTAGTCTTTAAGGCCTTCCACCAGATTAACGAGACCGGCAAACTCAAGCTCTTTGAATCTTACCACCCGCAGTATGGCGATGGCGATCAAAAGCGCGATTTTGTGTATGTGAAAGATGTAACGGCTGCCATGTACTGGCTCTGGAAAAATCCAGATGTAAATGGAATTTTTAATATTGGAAGCGGCTTTGCGCGTTCTTGGAATGAGCTTGCTGCTGCCGTATTTACCGCCATGAAAAAAGACAAAAATATTGAGTACATTCCCATGCCGGAAAATATTATCGGCTCGTACCAGTATTTTACAGAAGCGAGTATGGGCAAACTGCGCAAGGCCGGCTACACCGATTCGTTTCACACATTGGAAGAGGGTGTGGCAGACTATGTGCAGAAATATCTTGCCGTTGGGCAGGTGCATCTGGAATGAACGAGCGCTTCTTTGTATTTGACTGGGATGGCACACTGTCCAATTCCGTTCCCATTATTGTAGCTTCCATACAGGAGGCTGCTCAGGAAATCGGTGAAATCATCCCCGCAGAAAAAGCCGCGCATATCATTGGGCTTGGCCTGAACGACTCGCGCGCCTATTTGTTCCCGCATATTTCTGACGAACAGGTTCTAAAAAAATTTAATTCAGCTTATCGAACTTTGTATAAAGAAAAAGAAGACACGATTGATCTTTATCCGGGTGCAATTGAACTGCTCACATTATTAAAAGAATCTAACCATTATTTAAGTATTGCAACGGGTAAAAGCAGAAGGGGATTAGATCGCTCTTTGGAGATCACCGGGATAGGTTCTTTTTTTTCGGCCTCGTGCACTGCGGACGAAACGGCACCTAAGCCTGCACCCGACATGATTTACGACATCGCCGCAAAACTGGATCGCGACTCTGCCGATGCCGTTGTTATTGGCGACACAACGCATGACATTGGCATGGCACACAATGCCGGCGCTTGGATGATTGCCGTTACGCATGGGGCTCACAAACCAGAGGTTCTTGCAGAGGCCAAGCCTCACGGTATGTTTTCCTCTTTGCCAGAGATTCACAATTTTCTACTTCATTTGTTTTAACGTTGTCAAGT
>DYPL01000040.1 GCA_020719945.1 Turneriella parva | reverse complement strand
TATGTCGCCTCATCTCGGCTATTAGGTCCGTGGGCTGCCGAAGGGTTTACCCTGAGCAATGGCGAAATCCGGTATCGAAAGGGGTCGCGCTGCCAACGCAAAAAAAGTTTGAAACGGGATTCGCAAACGTAAAGCTGACCCATGAATTTTCAAAACCGCTGGCTAAAAATTGCATCCTATGTATTTATGGGATTTATTACCCTCATTATTGTGCTGTCGTTTGGTATGCCCGACTTTCTTGGATCCTCTGCCATGGTCACCGATGACTATGTTGCCAAAGTGGGATCCGAAGTAATCACCAAGCGCGATGTCGCCGTAGAGAAACGCCGCGTCATGGACCAGTACGGCCTGAACGATCCCGGCATGGAGACTTTTATCGAGGGACAGGCGATTGAGACTCTAATTCGCCAAAAGGTGTTCTCCGTGTTATCGCGCGAAGCCGGTTTTGAACCTGTCGGCAAGGCCGTGAACGTCGTGCTTGCTTCTGGTTACAAAAAATATTTTCCTGAGTTCATGAGCACCAATGGTTTTGATTTTAAGAAGTTTGACGATTATCTTCGCAAGTCCGGGCGTTCGCGCATAGAAATGGACTCTTTAATTGTGGATAGCCGAACTCTTGAAACTGCCGACACCCTGTTTCGTTCGCTCGCTGCCCAGAGCCCACTGGAGTCCGATGTCCTTGCAGAGCTCGATTCTCTACAGTATTCTGTGACCATTGCCATTTTTGCGGAGTCTGATTTTGCCCGTTATACGGCTCAAACCTATTCACCTTCCGAATCCGAAATTACTGCAGAGTTTGAAAGCGAGTATATAAAGAAGGATTCCAAAGCCACTATGACGCCCATCATTCGCGAGGGGATTATTCTATCGCTGCGCCGCAAACGCGAGGCTTCTATGAAAGGCGAAATCGAAGAAAAAATGTCTTCGGTGTTGGCCTCTTCCGGAATGCCTGCTGCAGTAGCCCGCTTTGACATGAAGACTCATTCTTTCCAAAAAGTATCTCTCTCGAAGGATCTCGACTCTGCCAAACCGGCGGACTGGCCTTCTCTGGCTCCGCTGGAATCCTCCTCTAAGTTTGATCTCATTTTCACGAAACCTACAGGAACTGTTTCCGGACCTTTCCTGATTGGAAAAAATATTTTCATTCTTCGCAATGACGGAATGGAAAAATCTGCCACTGCAAAGCCTGCTGCAGGCGGGGACATGGCCATGATTCACTGGAGCGATGCATTTGAAACGGCCCAGGAGTCCATCCGCAAATCTGCAAAAGTGGAACGCTTTGGGAAAAAGCCTGTGGAATAACCCACTGGCTCATTCCCACCGGTACACGGATGTACCGGCATTTTGCGTAATAAACGCATGTTTTTGAAGCAAAATGGAGCTATAGAGAAGAGCGGGCTTTGCCCGGCTTTTGCGACTGGAAAAACTCCAAGGAGGGAGTTTTTCCACTGCCACGAAATCAATGCCCAATATCGAGACCAAGTAAAGAGAGGTCGTCCATGTCTACCGGGGAGGCAACGCTCTCCCCTATTTTTTGTCGTATAAACGCGATGGACTCCTGCAGAGGGTAGCGAAGCGATTCTCTGATAATGGCGACAAGTCTGTCCCTGCCCATCATTTTTCCCGCCGCATCAAATATCTCGAACGCACCATCTGTATACATAAAAATCCTAACAGGCTCTTTTACGACAATACTTTTCACTTTATAATCTCTGCGCAATACGCCCATTACATGCTGCGAGTCAGATAACTGCCGTAATCGTCTGCTGTTTTTGTAATAGATAATAGCCGGATGGTGTCCTGCGTTAATAAAATTCAACTGTGTGCCATTTTCTCCGAACACAACGTTAATACCAAACAATGTTATGAAATTTCCACGACCATATCTCGCGCTTAGAAAACTGTTTAATTGTCTGAAGGCATCGACAAGCTCCACTCCCGATGACAATATACTTCCTCGCAAGAACGCTCTTACCACGGCCATGATATACGCACTGCGCAGCCCGTGTCCGGAAACGTCTCCGAGAAACACAAAATAGTTTTCGTGCCCTGCACGCATAAAGTCAAGATAATCACCCGTCACTGTATCCTGCGGGCTAAAGTACGCACTGTACTGCAACTGCGGATAATCCCTTGTCAAAGGAATCATTTTTCTCTGAATTTTTGAGACCATTTCCAGTTCTTTTTCCTGCCGCCTCAACTGCAGATTGGCGAGCAGCAGCGTGTAATACAAAAACACCGTCTCCAGCGATTTAGCTGCCGCTTCAATAAACCGAACATCTTCGAGCAGAATTGCCTCATTGTTTTTTTTTCTCGATATTAATATAGCGAGCGGAAAATTTTTGAGCGCTATCATCAGAAACGCGCCGTTCTCGCGGATTAAATCTCCCGGCACTCCTATATTCGTATTGTAAAAAACGCTGTATGTATTTTTCTTCTGGTATTGTTTCACGTAGTTCCAGAATGGATGCGAAGATTGCAGGACGACGGGAGAAAGGGAAGTGAGAGCCCGCTCGGGAATCGCGTCCGCCGAGATTACGTACCGCACCCAGTGGAGAGAAAGCGCTTCGGTCATATTTCTCGCCATTCTATCCATGAGGCCCATGATATCCCCCGGCGTTGTGGAGTGGCGGCTCAGCATCCGGATATAGCGCCCAAGCGCAAGGCGACGCTTCTCGAACATATTATCCGTGTATGAAAATAGATATGTCCTTAGAGGTTCTACAATCAGAAGGAACACCGCTACCGCAAACAGATTCTCGACAACACTGCCTTTCTTGCCAGAAAAATGCAGTAGATAATATCCAAACGTGAACCAGTAGAACAGCGTAAAGACGACAAAAAACCAGAACCGAAGCATTCTCCCGGAAACCGGAAGCAGATAGGTTGTTAAACCAAACCGAACAGACAATACCAGATACAGAACCGGAAACACAGACGGCAAAAACCAGATCACGTTATACTTCAGCAGTGCCGGCAGCGAAAAAAAACCGGCACTAAAAAAGAGCAGGAATGGAATACCGACAGAAAAATGCATTACATAAGCGGAAATAAGGGCCGGCTTACTCACCTGTCTGTACGCAGGCAATGAATCGCGCAGCAGGTGCAGCAGGCCGGATAAAAAATACAGGGCATGCCAGGCCCCGACAAAAAGAAAAATCTGCTGTTCTTTGTACGGATTCCACGTGAACACAAGGAGAGCGGAACCAAACGTCCATATCCATAAATACAACCCGGGAGTTTTTCTATTGAGAAGAGCCCGCAGCATATACAAGGAGACGGCATCGTAAGCAAGTACGCCCCAGTAAAACGCAAGGCCTGCAATATGTGTACTTCCATAATCGATAAATAGTATTAACGTAATTGTTAAGATTATGGCCTGATAAATAAAAGACTTTTCTTTTCTGTATCTGTATACGTAAAAAACAATGTACAGAATTATCAGATTGTAAATAAGGATAAGCGCTACAACGGGGCTGACTGAATAAATCCAGAGCAGAGAATCATACGGGGGCACGGAGTAAGAGTAGCGTTCAAAGAATACTGCTCCCCTCAAATTTTCTGACAATGGCATCAGCAGATAACCACCGGGAGAAAATAGCGCCGCCTGCCCGGCCTCTGCCTGCATGGAAACCGAGTACAGAGAAAGCACCAGCAGAACGATTACGGTAACGAAATAGGGAATCCACAATGGGGATCGATTCATGAAAGTACTCCCGGTACAATTTGAAGCAGCTCATAATTGCTTAAGCCTATCGAAACAACACCGTTCTGTGGCAATGGAATGAGCGGATTGTCGGCAAGATCTCCGAGACCCATAGGAACGCTTTTTTCGAACTGCATACTCTGGCCGGCCATGTTTAAAGAGATTTTTTTTCCAAACACGATAACAGAATCTTCTTCCTCTTCGCGTATTTCGGCTATAATTCCATCAAGACTGATTTTTCCATTCTCCTGGCTGAACAGCAGATCGTTAAACTGTTCTGCAAGATCCCACAGAGTCTGTTCAGGAGCCAGCGAAAAAACCACCGAATTAAAATATCCCTGCGCAATAAATAACTGCAGAGAATTTGCGCGGATGGCAGAACTGCTGAGCCTTGCAAGCAGCAGAAAATTTCGCTTTCTCGTCTGCACCTGAGGGTACGCAACCTCAAACATGGCATTAAAATATTTCTCCTTCCAGCCCTGCGGAATTCGGCGGAATATTTTTCCACAGCATTCAATATCGCTGCTGCGCGCGAGCAGTTCTCCCACTGCTCTTGCCGCAGAAAATTCTCTGCTTAGCAGTTCAGAACGCGGGTTTTTTTTTCGGAGTTCACTTGACTCCAGAATTACGGAAAGCTGTCTGGCAAGATTTTCCAGCAGATCGTACTGTTCTGTGTTCAGTTTTTCCGGACTGATAATGGCAGCCAAAAGTCTATCGCGAAAAAAGACAGGAAGAATGGATTTGGCACTGTACATGACGGCCATTGGCCCGTTATAGTTGCGAAGGGAATCGAGTGACGCAGACGGAGTGAGCGTTGCCAGCAGCCAGTCCCTTTCTGTGGATGCCAGGGCAGCTGCTTCGCTATCTCCATTTTTTTTCAGAAAATAAATTTCGCGCCGGGGAACAATCGTGTACAATCGAATTTCTCTGCGGTTAGAGCGACGCAGAAAATCCTGTAGAAAACTCAACACATCATTTGTGTTCTCCAGCATATGTATGCGCTCATTTAATCGTGAAAGAGAAGATCGGGAACGATGCGAAACCTGTATAATCCAGCGAGAAATAACATAGTCCTTTGCCGGCAGCAACAGAAAAAGATAGACAGAAATAAACAAAGCCGTAACCGCTAAAAAATGATTACCGGAGAAGAATGCAATTTTGTAATATATAAACAGAAGAACAAAATTAAAGGCCAGGGAGAATATTATTCCCGCCTGCAGATAATGCCGGTATTGTAAATTTTTCAGAAGTTTCATGGGAGTGGCTCAAAGTGCTCTTCACGTTTTTTCCAGATCTCTTTTTGCGATTCCGTTAAAATATCCAAACCTTTGTGGTAACGAAGGGAATGCCCAGTTAACCAACGCAGTCTTTGTTCGCGTATAAAGGCAAGCTCTGCCGCCATGTTGCCAAATTCAACAGTGCCCTCGCGGGCCTTTGCTTTCACCGTTTCCCATTCTTCTGTCATGCTTTGTTTTTGCGCGGTACACAGCGAATAACATTCTGCCGCACTAATTCTAAGCTGTCTTTGCTGTTCCAGTGTAAGTCCAAGCTCGGCAGAATAATCGACCACGTCTCCAAGATCCGGATACTCGTGCACAGTTACTTCGCTGGCAAATGTTCTGTCTTCCCAGTGCCCGCAATTAAAGGCAGGGCCTTCTTCTATCTGCGTTTCAACCTGTCCAAGATAGCGGCAACTACTCAACAACAGCAGAACCACTGAGATCTGAAAAATGCGCATCATTCAGAATGTTCATGTGGCAGAGATTGTCAAGAAATTATGTGTTTGCGCTACCCGCGCAGGGAGTTATTGCCAGTTTCCCTAACATGAAATGGACGAAGTTGTCTTCAGACGCGACTAAGGCTAAATGTATCAAATGGGCAGGAATTATTTTCTTGCCATAGCGACTAACGATCCATTGAGCTATTTCGAGAGAATAGATTTTTCCCCAGAGACTGAAACGTTCGCTCCCAGGCCATCCCTTATATTGAATGCGATGTCAGCACAAAAGCGGGGCTCTACCCCGAAAGGGTCGAAAAAATATTCTGGCGATAATGCCAGATCGCAACTCCCATACGTGGAATCGATTAAAAATGAGTATACTGTCTATATGTTCTGTAGCCCGTCCGGCGACACAGTAACACATGCAAAAAAACCAGCCGCACACAGTGCCCCTGCCCTTCAACCAACCTGTTTTTGAACAGAAAAATAAATGTCGTTTTTACTGATATTTTTAATAGCGCGCGCTACTTTGAAATATTGCTTATCGCCACCCTGGACAATAGAAAAAATTGTTTCAACAATGGGACAGGAATCATCGGCGCAACCCATTTCCCTCGCCTCTATAATTACTGGCTCTTTCAGTTTAAGATACTGAACAAGCCAGCTGTATAAGCGTGGATGCAACCCAAAGTCTGGCGTTATCTGGTGGGAAGACGTAACATTGTGTTCGTGGCTCATGCTATTTGTAAGAGAGATACGGCGCCAGCCATTTCTCTGCTTCCTCCATGGTCTCGCCCCGAGCCTGCGCATAGGCCTGAACCTGGTCCTCTGCAATTTTTCCCACGGCAAAATATTTAGACTGGGGGTGCAAAAAATAAAACCCGCTCACACTCGAGGCTGGCCACATTGCGCGCGATTCGGTGAGCTTTATCCCCGTATTTTCTGCCACAGCTAAAAGACGAAACACAGTGTCTTTTAACCGATGGTCCGGGCAAGCCGGATAACCGGGGGCCGGGCGAATGCCCGTGTACTTTTCCTGAATAAGTTCTTCTGTCGTATATTGATTTGGCTTTTGCAGACCACAATCTATTCGGGCAAGTTCATGCAGAAATTCCGCAAAAGCTTCTGCAATTCTATCTGAAATGGCGGCAGCGAGAATCGCTTTATACTCATCGCCTTCTTCGCGGAACTTTCTCGATAGAATTTCTGAGTCATGGCCGGCTGTTACGGCAAACATTCCGAGCGGTTCCCGTTTGCCAGAATCCACCGAAGGTAAAAAATCGGCGAGAGAATAATATACCTGCTCCCCCTCTTTCTCGCGCTGCTGGCGAAGCATTGGCATGCGTTCAATTTCTTTCTGGGGATCCTGCGGGTGGAAAATTACGATTTCGTCTTTATCGGACGCAGCCGGAAAAAATCCATACACACCAGCAGGAGTGATCAGAGATTCTGCGGAAATCACCGATAGCAACTGCTTAGCGTCTTCGAACAGTTTTTTGGCCTCTTCTCCCACCACGGGATCCTGCAGGAGTCTGGGATAGCGCCCCCGTATACTCCAGGTATGGAAAAACGGCGACCAGTCAATGTAGTTCAGGAGCTGGTCAGGCTTTAAATTTATTACCGGTCTGGTGCCCCAAAAAGACGGAGCTGCTGAAAATTCCGGAGCCATCCAGCGGCGGCTGTAGCTTTCCACATACGACAACAATTTATGTGTGCTGCGCGTCGCATAAAATTCATCCATGAGTCTCTTTTGCTCTGCCCTTAATTCGCTCTCATAATTTTCCCGCCCCGATCCAAAAGCATCGGAAAGAACACCAGCAACAAGGGATGCATCTATAACATGTATGACTGCTCCCCTGTACGCAGGTGCAATTTTAACAGCTGTGTGAACAGCGGAAGTCGTTGCACCACCAATTAAAAGCGGCATGGCAAATCCGGCTTCCTGCATCATTCGCGCTACGTGCACCATTTCTTCGAGCGATGGGGTAATTAAACCACTTAAACCAATGGCATCTGCTTTTTCTGCAATGGCTGCTTCCATAATTTTTTCGCCGGGGACCATAACACCCAGATCGACCACTCTGTAATTATTAGAAGCCAAAACGACAGAGACAATATTCTTTCCTATATCGTGAACGTCTCCTTTTACCGTTGCCATAATAATTGTCTTTTGAGCATATGTTGTTCCGGCGTTGCGAGCCGACTGTATATAAGGCTCTAAAACCGCGACAGCCTTCTTCATGACCCGCGCCGTTTTAACCACCTGCGGCAGAAACATTTTACCGGCACCAAAATATTCGCCGACAATCTTCATGCCGTCCATGAGAGGGCCTTCGATTACGCGCAGTGCGGAGCCGAGATCTGCATACGATTCTTCTACATCCATGGAAATAAACTCATCGAGACCATGAATGAGTGCGTGCTTAAGCCGTTCACTGTAAGAACCATCCCGCCACGCCGCAGAAGTTTTTTCTTCTTCTTTTTTTGTGCCTTTGTACTTTGCCGATAATTCTATGAGCCGCTCGGTGGCATCGCTGCGCCGATTGAGAAGTACATCTTCCACGGCATCCCGAAGTTCTGTATCAATGTCGTCATAGACGGCCAGCATTCCCGCATTGACAATGCCCATGTCGAGACCGGCCCGACGCGCGTGGTACAAAAACGCGGAATGCATGGCTTCGCGCACAGGATTATTGCCGCGAAAAGAAAAGGATATATTGGAAACGCCGCCAGAAATGCGCGTGCCTGGACACAGAGTTTTGATCTCCCGTACCGCCTCAATAAAATCTACGGCATAATTATTATGCTCCTCCATTCCCGTGGCCACGGTGAGAATATTGGGATCAAAAATTATGTCTTCGGCAGGGAAGCCAATGGAGCGCAATAGATTATAAGCTCGCACAGAAATGCGCTCTTTCTCTTCTCTGGTGGCCGCCTGGCCATTTTCATCAAAGGCCATTACCACAACTGCCGCTCCATAACGAAAAATCTTTTGGGCCTGGTCCAGAAATTTTTCTTCCCCTTCTTTAAGAGAAATAGAATTCACAATCCCCTTTCCCTGCAGGCACTGTAGACCCGCTTCAATAACATCAAATCGGGAAGAATCGATCATGACGGGAATGCGCGCAATGTCTGGCTCGGAAGCCATGAGATTTAAAAAATGGCGCATGGCTCCCACCGAGTCCAGAAGAGCTTCGTCAAAATTAACGTCAATAATATTGGCTCCAGATTCAATCTGCTGCCTTGCTATTGGGAGCGCTTCTTCGTATTTGCCTTCTACAATGAGCTTTTTGAATTTAGGAGATCCCGCAACATTGGTGCGTTCTCCTATCATTAAAAAATTACTTCCTTCTTCTGCTTCCAGCGGCTCCAAACCGGAAAGCCTTAATGCGGAAGAAATGACCGGTTTCTGCCGGGGCGCAATGCCATGAATCTGTTCCGAAAGCGCGCGAATAAAATCTGGCGTGGTTCCACAACAGCCACCGGCAATGTTAAGAAATCCTTTTTCCGCGTAGGATTTCATGACGGCAGCAAAATGTTCCGGCTGCTCATCGTATCCGCCAAATTCATTGGGCAACCCCGCATTGGGGTATAGACTTGTATAGTGCGGCGCAATCCGCGAAAGCTCTTCCGTGTACGGCAGCATATCTTTTGCACCGAGAGCACAATTCAATCCTACGGAGAAAGGTTTGCTGTGCGCCATGGAATACCAAAAGGCCTTGAGGGTTTGGCCCGATAAGGTTCTCCCCGAGGCATCCGTAATTGTCACCGACAGCATGACGGGAACTTCTTCCCCGCGCTCTTCAAACAGCTCCGAAAATGCATACGTTGCCGCTTTCAGATTGAGTGTATCAAAGGTAGTCTCTGCGAGCAGCATTTCTGCGCCGGCCTCTAATAAACTTTTCGCCTGATCATAATACGCTTTGCGAAGACCTTCAAAAGTGACAGCGCGATACGCCGGATTATTTACATCAGGCGACATGGAAGCAGTTCGGTTCGTTGGGCCAAGTGCTCCCGCTATAAATATGCGCCGCGTGCCACCTTCGCGGTAATATTGTTCTGCGGCATTACGCGCAGCAACCACAGAAGTACGGTTCATCTGATCGATATAGGTAAAGGAAGAAAGATCGTAGTCGTTCTGTGAGATGGAGTTCGCGCTAAATGTATTTGTCTCTATAATATCCGCACCGGCATGAATAAATTCAAGATGAATGGCCTCTATCACATCCATCCTGCTAATGGATAACAGTTCATTATTTCCCTTTAACGGGATAGAATGATCTTTTAAAAAATCGGGTCTAAAATCTTTTTCTGTCAGCGAATATTGCTGTATCATGGTTCCCATGGCACCATCGAGAACCAGAATGCGACGGGAAAGCAGTGACTCGAGTTCGGAAAAAACGGGACTCTTCTTCATACGGTTGTTTTTCAGGCGGCTACAAAGCGTAAAGCGTTACTCACAACAGTATAATGTAAAAACCCAGAGGCATAACTGACAGCAGGTGCAAAATCAGGCTGCCTGCGATTGGAAGAAAGCTTTGAGCGGGGTTCCGTACTTCAAGCTCCAATGCATTATTCATTTGTTATACCAATCTAAATATATAACAAAGCGCCTTCGGTACTCGCTCAAAGGTAGTTTGTCGGGAAACCTGGCTGCAAATTCTCTTTAGACAGTTTGATTAAATCGTTCTATCTTTCCGATTCGCTTCAAAATATTGCACACTGTCTAATGCGTCAATTTGATTTCGTGTAATTGATGTAGCTGTTGTTCGAGTGATGCGGCCTCCTCGATTTATTCTTTAGTACGAATAAACTATATTCTTCTTGGTATAACCTTTTCATCCAGTCATAAAATGTATTCCTATCAAGCCCTGCCCTTCGGCAACCTTCTAAAATATTTTTGGCTTCCAGAACCTTGAACAACAGGGTCGCTTTTCTGCGCACCTCATTGTCGCGGATTCCCTTCAAATTTTGATAGGTTTTTATTCGTGCTTCTTTCAATAATCTGTCAGATATATCTTCGGGTTGCATACTCGCCCCTAAAAACAAGCTTGACCTAAGAATAAGGTTTCAGATAAATTTACTCTAACGTGAATATAAAAAGCCTTCGTATAATTATAGTATTTAGCCTTTTTTTGAAACCGCTTTTTTCATCCCATGGCTATTTGTCACTGGGAACGGCAGCAGGAATGTCGAGCGGAGACATTCCGTTCCGCACGGAAATATTCCAGGAAGCTGCATCAGAAAATCTGGATATTATGGCACGCTTTTCCTTCTTGAGCCAATACCATGAAATGGAAAAATATTACCACACAAATCCGATCAACAAAAACGAAATCGTACGCTTTGCCAGTTTTTCTCTGCAACAGTCTGCATGGGAATACCGCTTCTTTCGTTTGTATGCAGGCATAGATGCAGGGCACTCTCTGTATGCAGCCCGGCATTCAGCCGAGATGGGTCTTTTTTCTCAAGGCATGCTTCTGCTGCATAAAACGCTGTATCTGCGGGTATCTCTGCGGGCTGCGCTACCGATCCCCGTACACTATTCCCTGGCAGAGGCAGAAAGCGGCTTTGAATGGACTCCTGGAACTTCTATCGTAAATCCAGTTCCAGGCAACTGGAAACTATTCTTTTCTACTGGAATCAGTTTTCTGCAATCTGACAATCCGGCGCAACCCGTAACGGCCCGCATGGGGCTTTCCTGGCTGTACTGAACCGCTTTCGCAAAATGAAGAACGCAGTCATTTGCAGTATTGCATCGAGAACGTACATTGAATTATGAAATTTGTTATTCAAAGAGTCAGCGAAGCAAGAGTAGAAGTAAACGGAACCATTACAGGCCAGATAGCGCAGGGCCTGCTCGTATTCGTGGGTTTTACCGACAGCGACACGCCAGAAGTCTGCATAAAAATGCTGCATAAAACCATTAAACTGCGCGTATTTGAAACCGACGGTAAAATGAATTTGTCGGTTGGCGATATCCAGGGCGCTCTATTGATCGTTCCGCAATTTACTCTGTACGCAAACCTGTTCAAGGGAAACCGCCCTTCCTTTACCGAAGCTCTCGAACCAGTAAGGGCAGCCGAACTTTTTTCCATCTGCAAAGAAAAATCAGAGCAGATGGTTTCTTCTGGCTTTGGAGTCTTTGGAGCGGACATGAAAGTCCATCTGCTCAACGACGGGCCCATAACTCTCGTTCTCGATTCCAGAGATTTTTAAGCGTCTTCGCGAATAGCTAATTGCTGGTAAACAGATCGAACATTTTCTCCATCTTTGGACGTTTTCTCCTCTGACTCCAAAACATGCTTAAACTGTTCTTCCGCCCGGTGTATGTGGTTAACATAGGTGTCCAGAGCTCTCCTTCCAGATTCTTCGCATCCTACAGCCATAGCTTCCTTTACCATGCCTTCGTAGGAGTGATCCGGATCCACGTAAGCATGAACGATCACGCGAGCCTTAAAATGGCCGCACGCAGAACACTGGAAATAGAGCCTGTCGTGGTGCGCTGCCCGGGCATAATGCAAAATGCGAAAAGAATCTCCACCGCACTCTGTACACAATTCTCTAAATGTTTTTTCTGTGGTTTCCATTATGCTCTCCTAAAGGGTATCTCTATTTATTAAAAATTTTGAAAAAGATTTTAATTTATCTTTAGTAAGCTCTGAACCTTTTTCAGAGCTTACTATACATACACCACAAGGCAAACTTATAATCTTCATTTTATGTTTGCCTAAAATAATTTGAGAAAGCGCAGCCAGGGCACGCCAAGGACAAAAAAGATTGCGACAGAGATAATTCCCATGATGCCGCCTGTTAGAATCATATACTTTAATGGAATTTTTCCCGAACTGTAAGCGAGCGCATTCGGAGGTGTAGAAATGGGCAACACCATGGCAGAAGATACAGCAATCACGGAAGCCAATACCAGAGGAACATATTCTACACCCTGAACTAGAAAAGCCAGCGGGATGAGAATATTGGCTGTGGCCGTATTACTCATCACATTGGATAAAGCCAAACCAATAAAAGCAAATAGAAGCATGAGCACGGGAAGTGAAATATTTCCCGTAGGTATGGCAGAGGCAATCACATCTCCCAGACCGCTCTGTGTAAGCGCAACCGAAAGCGACATTCCACCGCCCACGAGAAACAACACATCCCAGCTTATGCCCTTAAAATCTTTTACGTTGAGGAGTCCAAAGCCAAGAAAAATAATGGCAGGCACCAGGGCAACAATTCCATCTGGAATTCCGTGCAAGCCCGAGGTAAGCCAGAGTGTGGCCGTTAACAGAAACACGGCCAGAACGACAATGCCGGAACGACTGATCGGCTCTGCTTTTCCGTCTCCCATTTCCAGCTTGCCCTCTGGAGCTTTAAAAAGGAGGATGAGCACAATCCATGTAATAAAGACGAGCAGCAGCGCAAAGGGGCCCAGCGCAATCAGCCAGTCCACAAAAGAAATATCCGTGATACCAGCCTTGTGCAAAAAGCCAAGAGCAATCGCGTTGGGTGGCGTTCCCACAGGAGTGCCTATCCCTCCAAAATTGGCGGCAAACGGAATCCCCAGATAAAAGGCTGTTCCAAAGCGGGAGTTTTCGGGCAGTTTACGCGTAAGGGAATGAACAAGAATAACGCCCAACGCTGTGGCCGCCGTGTTCGATATCCACATGGAGATAAATCCAATCGTGAGCATCAGCGCAAGCAGCACCATGCGAGGTCTGCCGCCGGCCCACATTACAACCTGGCGGGTTAAAAGCGTATCGAGATTATAGCGACTGATTCCCTCCGCGAGTATCATTCCCCCCAGAAACAGGGCAATAATGTCAGAAAAATAAGGACTGAAAAAAGCAGCGTCTTTGAAAGCCGGTTTGGTTTCCCGGATGATGGGAGAGAGCCAGACGACTTCAAGAACCAGTATAAGAAGCCCTGTTACATAGAGAGGGATGGCCTCGCTGACCCACAGCACAACCGACAAAATGAGAATGGCAGCTGCCACTCTCGGAGCCAGACCTTGCGTCCAAGGTATCAGGGCAACCGCAACAGAAGCCAGGACGGCAAGTATTATTACAGCAATTTTTCCTACTTTCACAGGATAATACTAACCCACCTCACGGAGACAGCAAGTTATTTTCTTCTTCGGTTAAAAGAAAATCGTCGCTTTCTGTCTTCTGTTCTGCTGGCTCTTTTGTTAAGACTGGTTCAGCAATTTCTTTTTTGCTGGTTTTGTCTCCCTCAAGTATTGGTTCTATGATTTCTCCATCTATACCTGTAGAGGGACTTCCCGCAAGGCGTTTGCGGGTTTCCTCTTCCCAGTCCAATGCAATTTGCGCGTAAGGTCCCTTAGGGTATTTATCGATTAAATACGCAAATATCTTAGCCGCGTTCCTGTACTGGCCACGGTGAAAATAGGCTTCTCCCTTCTTTAAATACGCGCCCTGATCGCGGGTCGGGTTTTTGTTGCCAATCACTCGATTAAAAGATTGAATCGCTTTTACATAGTCACTTTTGGCCATATATCCATTGCCCAGATAATACAGTGCTTCTTCGGCATCTGCAGTTCCGAAGAACAGCTCGTCAATTTTTTCAAACTGAACAAAGGCTTCGTCAAAACGATTCTGATTAAAAAGAGAGATTCCTTTAGCGAGTAATTCTGAACTGTTACCTGGCAGGGTTTCTGTGACTTCAGTGGTTTCTGCCGTCGCAACCTTATCTTTCTTCCCGTCTATTTTTTTCAGGGCTGTTGCATTATCTGGATCTTCGCGAAGGGCCTGGAGATAATATTCACGGGACTTTTTCCAATCGCCATTTTTTCCATAAAGATCTCCTAACTCCAGATAGATTTCGGAACGCAGTACTGCATCCTTGGTGCGCCCAAGAAGAGACAAAAGGCCATTTACTCCTTCTTCTGGTCTATTGCGAAGAATTTTCAGCTTACCCAGGCGAAAGTCCAGCTTATCCTTCAGAGAAGGCGGAATATCCTGCTTTGCCAAAACAAGATATTTGGAGTAGGCAATGTCGTCCAGTCCAAGCTTTTCATAGCTCTGGGCCAGCATAAACAGAGACTCTCTGGCTTGCGCCGTTGCAGGAAAACGGGCAACCACGAGAGCGTACCGTTCTACGGCTTTTCTCAGTGAATCCTCGGTGCTCTGCTCTTGGTACAGATCTGCCTCGCGCTTTAGCGACTGGGCTTCTTTTAGCGGGGAAAGCATTTCATTCTGCAGAAAGATAAACCCTATCCCGAGAAGACCTGCTGCAATCCCTAAAAAAATTATGTTTCTGTTCATTCTCTATTCCCCTCTGGCTGCCTTTTCGGCAAACCGTTTATTTAATATTATTCAACGTTTTGCGATACCACTTTCTCGAATGGTCCGGGTATGCCTGCATAACCAGCGGATCCGAAAAAACATTCAAAGCCTTGTCATATTCTCCCACATTGTACAGGGCCATTCCTGAATACATCCACGCCTTGGCCCGCACAGAAGCATCGGCATCTTTGCGATAGGGCGCAAGTCCCAAAAGGGTTTCTCGAAATCTTCCTTCAAAATACGTAGAACGAATGACATCGTTAATAGCAGGGGGGCTGGCCTTTTTTTCTTTTTTCTTCTCGACCGGTTTTTTCTCTGCCGGTGGTTCTTCCAGATCGGGCTCTTCTATAAGCACGAGAGTTGGCTTATACGGTTCCTTGATTATTTTCTGCGACTCTATGGCTGGACGTTTTTCTACCGGCTTATCTTCCTGCTCCACCGATATTTCGTCATTCTCTTTTGTCTCTACCGGAGCCGATTTTTTTTCCTGAGTAAAGGGAATGGGCCCTATTACGTTTTCGCCCTGTTTCATGGATCGCGGATACATGCCCTGCGGCGTCTCAAACAGGATTGCATAATAGTAAAGGCCTTCCGCCTTTGGTTTATCTTCGTGTAAAATTTGATCCGGCCCATAGGTAGCTACCAGAGTTCCCTTGACAATATCTGCCAAAAGAACGGGGGGTTCTGTAAAACGATATACGCGAATGCGCCCTCCCTGCGCAGTCTGCAGGGCAGATGCTGTTTTCCAGTTAAGCAGAATCGTTTTTTCTCTGGAAAAAGCTCCAAACCCGGAAAAGAATTCCGCTGGCGATTCTTCTTTCACTGTTTCGGGAGGTTTCACATCCACGGGTGGTATTTTTTCATCTGTCTTCACTTCCGGAATTGACTTTGTCTCTATCTCTGCCGAAAGCAGTTCGGGTGTAATTTCTATTCTACTTTCTGTCGTGTTAAGAGCCGTGCGAAGCACTTCACTGCGAACTCCATCGGGAGAAACAGACACAATGGCATAATAATATTTTCCCGGCTCTGCCACTGTATCCAGAAAGTATTCCATGCCGGCGTCAACCTCGCTGGTTCTTTGCAGGTTGGCAAGATTATCCCTGTTGAGAATGGGAGCATTAGAACGGTATATCTGGTAGCGAAAACCAGCCGCCCTGGAATCGTTCACGTCTCTCCATTCCACTGCTATATCGGCGGCGGCCTTTTTCTCACCGGATGCCGGAACCACGCGTTTCAGATACGCTCTAATGGAGCGGGTAATGGGAACTTCGCGCGAAGAAATATGGACGGAGTTGAGCAGATACGACTGCGCTTCATTCAGGTTTTGATCTTCTGAACCACTAACTGAGCGTGTCGCAACAGCGTAATAGTAATTTCCCGGAGACGGAATAGATTTGTCTTCGTAAAATTCCGCACGGTCCGTAATAACGGCAAGCATTGTAGACCTCGCAATCAAAGAAGAATTGGACAGGGGTGCCTCTGTTCCGCGATATACGATATAGCTGACTGTTTTATCTTCTATTCCACGCCAAGATAAGCGCACAGAACCATCTTTAATCGCCTGGGCAAAGAGCAACGTAATCTGAGCGGGGAAAATCGAGTTTTCTTCGATGGATTGCGTAATGCCAGCAGAAACGGGGTTGCCCGTATAGTTCATGTTAAGAATAAATTTTGCGTTCTTCTTTTTTATGCTCTCTTTAGAAATGACTGCGTAGTAGTAATTGCCCGGATCCGAGGGAGAATCGCTGTATATCTGCACGCTCGCGGGAACAACCGCAATCGATTTTGCCTCAAGCAGTTTCTGCATTGAGCTAATTGGCTCGTTTGATCTTGCAATAATGTAATCGTCTGTAATATCCGAAGCAAGGAACGTGATGCGGACAATGCGATTTACCGGATCCACCAGTTCAGCAGAAAGATTTTCTACAGTTTCTCTGGTTTTTTTAACCTCTGGAATTTTGATTTCTTCTTTTTTTGGTTTTTCTTTTTTAGGCTCCGTATCCGGGTCTATATAAGAACCGGTCGGAGGAATAAACTGGGCAAAAATCCCGGCTGAAAAGCCAAAAACCCAGAAGACCGCCAATAAAATCTTTCCCTTGCGCACAGTTCAGTTTCGGCATTCTTTTCCTTTATCTAAACGAGTTTTCCGCCGATACTTTCTTGTGGACTTGGTACGACAAAAAACATTACGATCTCTTCCCCATTTACTTGCCCTCCTGGTATGGCTGCTCGCTATTTTTTTCCCGATATTCACAGTTGCAGCATCGTTCTCCGCCCTCTTTTTTGTGAGCGCCCTGTTTCACAAAAGTGAAAACTATCAAAAAAGAGAATGGATGGAATCTGCCTTCGCGCTCGCTCTTGTCTCTGGGCTCATGTTCTCTATTTCCAGCCTGAACGATACTGTGCTCAAAGGCTTTTTTTCTGTGGGAGTATTTCTGTTGCATGCAGTATCGGCACTTGTCGCCGTTGCGTTTCTCTGGTTAGAGAAGAATTACCGCTATCCCCTTTCGCCCATCGCACCTTTTTTTACGGATGAAAAAATCCAGGAACGATCATGGAGGCGCGAAATGGGAGATGGTTCTGTAAAAATTCTGCACCAATTGTTTGTAGCAATTGACTCACTAAAAAAAAATAAGGCCCGCGAAGGGAATCCGGAAACGCTTTCACTGTTTGCAAGCATCTCTGTTTTCGGTAAAGAAAACCCGCAGCTACTTCTGCGAAACTATGCAGTCGTGAATAATTTTATTTCTGTTTATGAAACACTCATCCAGTACGATCCCAATGATGAGACTATTCTCGCGTTGCGCGAAGAACTCAAGGCAGGACTGCGCGATATCGTGCGCGAACTGTCTGCCGGTAAAGAACGCGATGCAGAACCCGATATTAAAAGGGGGGTGCAGTTGCTCGAAAAAGTTACTTCGGTAAAGGCTCCTTTGCGAAAATAATGCATTGACGAAAACAGTCGGATCAGGTAAAATCAACATATGAACTTTTTCGCTGGAATCTATTTATTTCTGGAACGGCTCTGGGAAAGTAGCGGCACGCAGAGAGCCATTGCTTGGATCCTCATTTCTGTTTTTCTTGGAATGCTCTCCCTGATAGAACTGAATCGACAGGGACTGTTACCCGTATTTCTCGACCAGATTGTTCCGCTTTCGCGCCTGCGCGCCATCGAAATTGCGTTTAATCTTCTCCTCTTTATTGAATTGATTGAACTCATTTTTGCTCTGCCAGACTCTGTTTCACGGGCGCTCGGAAAACAGTTTGAAGTGATTGCTCTGGTTTTGCTTCGCGAAAACTTTAAGATTCTTAGCCATGCAGGCGATCCTCTCAGGTGGGAAGCAGTGAGCCATATCTTGCCCGACATGGCTGCCGTATCCATTTCTGCGCTGGCAATTTACGGGATCCTGGCAGTATACTACCGGCAGCTGCGAAAAACATCGTACATTAAGGAACCAAACAAACAATCGACGTATATTCGCTTAAAGCAGAACATTGCTCTGTTTCTTCTTGGTGCCATCGTTTACTTTGGGGTGCAGGATCTTCTTTTGTTGCACAAGCCGGACGATGCAAAATTTATGGAATCTTTTTACACCATGCTGATTTTTGCGGATGTTCTGATTGTATTGGCCTCAATGCGCTACCATCTTCCTTTTCACGTGACATTTCGCTATGTCGCTTACACCGTAGCTACCCTGATTATGCGCCTGTCTCTTTTGGAAACAGGCTGGCGCGGTGCCATGATTGCCTCCCTCGCTGCGGTCTATGCTACGGCTGTTTTATTTGCCTCTAACCTTTTTGCGGACAAAGATGCTAAAGTCAGCGTACCAACGCTGGGTTCTGGCAAGGCCCAAAAGTAAAAGAGATGTGGTTTTGCTTCGGGCCGTTTAGCCATTACCCTGCACCGACGAAACGAGGAGAGAATTTGATCGATCTAACCCGAAGTAAACGCTTGGTTCGCATGGCTTACAAACCATGCGGCAGAACTATAACGATTCGCCCGCGTGGGCAATACCTCGTGCCATAAATATTCCGACAAAAAGAGAACAAGTCTCCCCGGCAGAGGTTCCACATCGACCGTTTCCGGGTAGCCTGATTTTTCGGGATATACGCGCAGACATCCCTCGTTTTCTGGTTTATAATTTTCATTTAAATAAAGAACAGTGGTAACAATCCTACGGCTCTTTTCAGAACCGCGAAAGGTATCGAGATGTTTTTTATAAAATTGATTAGGGGCATACCAAGCGAGCATCAATTCTGTTTCATGGAGCGCTAAAAACAATTCTTCGCGCAGAATGGCCCGCATTTCTTCTGTAATCCCAAACCATTCTCGGGCATACGACAGCGTGGAATCGCGCGTAATCCACGCAATGGAATCATTCCGAATTTCAGAAATTTTTTCGCCACTCTTGGAAATTCCTGCAGGAATGAGTTCGTTTTGATTTCGCAGCTGCTCAATTTCTTCCCGAAGACCATTCACTGTTTCCGGAGGAAGAAAATTATCGATCACAGCGAACGGCTCTTCCGAGATTTTACGAACTCCTTCAATAAAAGAAGACCTGCCCCAGCTCTGTTCGCTATTTTCCAGATTTTTGTTCAAACTCAACGACAACCTCCCGCATCTTTAACAAAGAATCCGGATTGAGAGAAATGGAGTCAATCCCTTCCTCAATGAGAAAGCGCGTAATCTCTG
>DYPL01000007.1:30105-61385 GCA_020719945.1 Turneriella parva | reverse complement strand
GTTTTCTTCGCAAAATGTCGGTGAATTTACCCCGAGCTTGTCGAGGGGTCCATGTACCGGAAGAAAGGTCTGAAAGCAAAGCGAGCCGAAAGCAAACTTTATCAGTGCTTACTTAAATCAAACATGGCCTGGAGCGAGCGCAGCGCTCCTTCACGAACCTGCTCTGGAACGGTGACTTCTTCTTTCTCGTACAACAGAGCGTCGTAAATTTTTTCGAGGGTAATTTTTTTCATGTAGGGACAGCTCTGGCAGGAAGGGACAAATTCTACCTCTGGAAATTCTGCGCGCAGATTGTCTCCCATGGAGCATTCCGTGAACAAGAGAACCTGATCTGGATGCGTCTGTTCTATATAACTGCTCATCCGGGAAGTAGAACCTGTAAAATCTACTTTGTCGGTTACATTGCTCATGCACTCAGGATGCGCAATAATCTTCACGTGCGGAAAGCGCAGACGGGCTTCTTCTACATCGCGCAGTGTAAACAGCTCGTGAACCATGCATTTTCCCGGCCATGCGTGGATGATCTTTTTGGAGGTTTTCGCTACGTTTCCAGCGAGATAACCATCGGGTACCATAACGACCTCGTTGCCGGGCAATGCTTCGACAATCTGGGAAGCATTGGCAGACGTACAGATTACGTCTACTTCTGCCTTAACGACTGCCGTGCAGTTGATATAACTTACAATGGGTACGCCGGGATGCTTCTGGCGCAAATCGCGCACGTCTTCCGGGGTAATGCTTTCGGCCAGCGAGCAACCGGCAGTAGAATCTGCAATGAGCACCTTCGCAGAAGGGTTGAGAATTTTAGCGGTCTCTGCCATAAAGTGCACGCCGTTAAACAGAATAATATCTGCTTTTGTCTGCGCCGATTTGCGGGCAAGCTCCAGGGAGTCTCCCTTGATATCGGAAACGCCAAAAAAGACTTCCGGCGTCATGTAATTATGCCCAAGGAGCACTGCATTCTTTTGCTTTTTAAGAACCTCTATTTTTTCGATCCATTCGCGGATTTCCTGCAATCGTTGCGCGGAAAGATTTCCCGCATAGGCGGCCTGTATTTTGGCAAGTCTCTGTTCGATGGACATTTTTGCAGACAGATGGCCAGACTTCTCCCGTCAATAAATTATTGCCGAATGGAAGGATTCTTCTGCCATACTTCAAGAACGCCACCGTGTGGGGCCGATAGTAGAGAGGCCATGTCTTACCGGACGAGAAAATATATCCTGCGCCTGCTTTCCTGGATTCTGGCATTCACCGGGATTGCGGCTCTCTACGTCCTTGGCGCACACAAACACCGCCTCCCTGCCGTATTTGAATATTATACCGGCGATGCGGTTCGCACGTACACCGCTCAATACTTTGATTCTACAAAGCAAACGGAATTGCGAGTACAGGGTTCCACTCCTTTCTCTGTTACGAGTGCTCTGCTGTTAGATAGGGAGTACTTTAACCACCGAGAAACGCAGACTCTTCTCGAAGAACAATTTGCGCATCTGCACCGATCTCCTGCCGCGCAAGAAGTCATCTACCGCATTACTTCTTCACCTGCCCTGCTTGGGTATCTGCAGAACCCTGCGAGCCGCTTTGCCCCCCTGTTCAAAAGTGAATGGCAGCAGGAAACAGAGCAGCTGTCTTATGTTCGTTCTCTCACGATTTTTGACCAGACCGGAAAAGTCCTATTGCAACACGGCACCTTGCCCCCAAAAAAAGCTAACGATGATTTTGAAGACTCGAATGGATTTCAACGGACAATTTCATTGGATTCCAGCCAATACTCGATTGCAGCGGAGTGGAATCTTTCTTCATTACTTCTACAGAACATAGTATCTCACGAAACTGCTTTTGCCGTTCTGAAACAAAACTCCGTTCTGGCCGTTTCCCGAGGCGCGCAGAGGTTTCCGGAAATACAAACTGGCAAACCTTTTCAGGGCCTGCCGCCCGGATACCGCTCCATCCGCACGCCTATTGGCGACATGACTCTCGTTCAGATTTTTGAGCGTCCTTCCCTATTCTGGTATTTTTTTCGTGTGGTTGCCCTTGGATTTTTTGTATTTCTTATAACGATGATCTTCGTAAATATTCGCAAAGTATCCCTTCCCCAACTGCGTCCGAATCAACGTCCGTGGTCGGAGGAAATTCTCGAAGAAGCCATTTCCTTGGAGCAGAAAACTCTGCATTTTTCAGCTGAAACCCAGAAAGTAATGCGCGACTATAAATTGAGAGAAAATGAAACCATGGAATCGTTTACGCGCGCGGTTACAGGAATCCGATTTTTTCTGGAGGAAAGTATTGCCCGCAAAGAAGCAGAAACTATACCGCAAATTCGAGTGCAAGAAGATGCAGAACCTGCTGCCCTTTCCGTTTCTCACGAGGCAAAAGAGATTAAAACAGAAACAGTTCAAGAGACCACAGAGGGCAGCGACAGGGCATCTCTCGAAAGATTTCCCATGCCAATTCTATTAGAATCGGGCGCACCTGAAGATGTGGAAGAATTCATCGATTATCCGCCACAGAAAAAAAACGATAGCGGAACAGGATTTGAAGAAAAATTTCTGAAATTCAGGAAAAAACCGGTTGAAACAGAAATTGAGGATGAAACTATGACCAATGCGGCGCACCATAGGGGACACCTTTTGAAATCGGACTCTTTTGAGGAAATACAGACCGTTCTATCAGAAGAGCCGGAACTGCTTGCGCTCGGGATGCTACCACAGAAAGTCCAGTTTGATACCGCTGAAAAAAAGACATTGGATGATTTCGTATTTATAGATTCGGAAGTAGATAGGCAATTCAGCATTTATTCCATTTCGGAAAAGGAGGATAAAGATGGAAACGAGCCGGAACTTCAACAGCTTGGTTGGGGAGACCCTGCCCACCCTCCGCTTTTTCTGGAAGAAGATCTTCTGGAAACCGATATTTGCCTTTCTACTGCCCCGCAAACAGTTTAATGCCCGCATTTATGGGAAGCTTTTTTTTTTCTCTCTGATTCTCTGGGGGAATGGTCTGCTCTGCGCCGGAACTCTGACTATAGATGAAAACAGTTTTTCTGACGTGCAGTATACGGATTACTCCGGCACGCTGACAATTTCCGCTACGGGTTTCGGGGTAAATTCTGGTCAGAAACTTCTTTTGCGAAATTTGTATCTCAAACCGGGACAAACATGGGAGTCTATCCAGTTTGCAACCACTGGCAGCGTAAGTATTCTCGTAGAAGACCAGTACGGGAGCAAATTGTATGAAGGCTGGATGAATACCAACCAGACTGTAAACCTGAATGGTACGAGCAAAGGGCTCAACATAACTCTGTCCTTTTTGGGTTTCGAAATGGACGCCATCACGCTCACCTATAACGGCGATGAATCGATCAGCGCTTATCCCAATCCTTTTTATCCTTCCAACGGAAATTTATCGATACGATATTCTGCTCCCGTAGATTCCTACGTCACCATAGAAATTCTTGACCCCAATGGTAAAAAGGTTCGATCTCTTAAATCAGGAGATCTCGTTGCAGCCAATTTGTCGCCGTATTTATCTGAACCCTGGGATGGGAAAACGGACAGCGGGCGCAAAGCCGGATCGGGCGCATATATCGTGTATGTAAACGTGAAATATCTCGATTCTTCTGCCGGCAGCGGATATGCAGCGAGCTTTAAGGTTCTATTGCTGAGATAATCATGAAACGCGCTCTTCCTCTGCTCATCCTTTTTGTATCCCATACCTTTGCGGCAGGAACCAATGCGCTCAGCACTCTCGAAAATTCTGTATCTCCGCTCAGCAATGCGTCTGGCAATTCTATCCCGGCACGGGATCCCTCCTCTCTGTTCACCAATCCTGCCTGGTATTATCCGCACACCTTTGGTCGAAGCCTTGCCTTCAGTTATGCCACGGGTTTCTCTGTGGATACTGCCAACACCATATTTGGCGCCTATGCCTTTCCTCTCGAAAAAAATAAGTTCATTTTTGGCTTTGCCCACAGAAGCATTGGAGGGTTCACGGGATACAATACCGATGGAGCCGAGACGGGAAGTTTTGCCATCTCTGACACAGTGATGGCGCTGTCCCATTCCTATGCTGTAGGCAATTCTCTGATTGTTTTTGAAACGGCAAAATTTTACAGAACGGATTTTTATACCGGGGATGGTTATGCTTTTTCTTCGGATGCGGGGATTCTGTACACGCCCGTAGAACAATTCTCTATTGGCTTTTCTCTCGACAATCTTATCAGTACCCCCATTCTGTACTACAGTGAATACGAAGATTTCCCGGTGATTGCAGAGACCATGTTCTCTCTCAACATATTAAACGATAAGGCAAGATTTTTATATTCGCTCGGATACGAATTGCCGCTGTACGACGACATTCCCTTTGAACTGGACCACCGCTATGGACTGGAAATTTTGGTTTGGGATCCTTGGGCAGATTTTCAGCTGGGCTTTAATGGTTCCGGATTTTCTTTTGGAATTGCTTCTGTTTTTTCCAGTTATACGCTGCAGCTTGCCTACATGCCCACGGACTTTGAGCACAGAATAGCAACGGGAATCACATTTGATCTCGATAAAGTGAGCGAAGGACCTTTTTCTCGCCCCGCCCATATTCCCGGTACAGAGCTGGAGGCTGAACTGTCTGATTTTTACGAAGGAATGGAGCAATACAACAACGGTGAGTACAAAGAAGCCTATGCGACTTTTTCTACTATTCTGAAGGAAAACCCGAATCACAAACTGGCGGAGCAGTATAGAGAACGCGCTCTACTCCATTTACAGACCTTGGACTGGCTAGACATAGAACAGGAAAAACTGATTCGGATGCATAAAGAACTTGCCATAAAATACGAAAACCAGGCAAACTATGGAGAAGCCATAGTAGAGTGGCGAAAAATAATGGAAATCAATCCGGCAGACCCCGAAGCGGACAGGAATATTGAACGCCTTAAGGATCTCGTTAATTCCCGCGTGCTTGCTCTTCACCAGCAGGGGCTCGACAAGTATTCCAAAAACGAACTCATAGCGTCTATTGATCACTTTAGCGAAGCTCTTAAACTCAACCCGGAATATGAGCCATCCCGCAACTGGCTTTTTAAAATTAAACAGGAATTATCTCAGGATGAACTCAAAGAAAGAGAACGAATAGAGCGCCTCCAGAAAGCTGAAGTCTTTTATAACAGGGGCTTAAGCTATTACGGTCGCAAAACCTTTGAAGAAGCGAGCTCTGAATTTGAACAGGCACTCATCATGAATCCGGAGCATGAAAATGCGGCGAAGTATCTTGCCATGGCCAAAGAAGAATGGGAAGCCGAAAAAACCGGCCTGCGCGGCATTGAAGCTGCCAAGAGTTTTTATGCCAAAGGCATGAAGAACTACGAAGAAAAACTGTACTTTAATTCCGTCCGCGATTTCAACATGGCCTTAAAAGCGTATCCCGCACACGAAGAATCCCAGGCGATGCTTCCCGAAGCCCAGAAAAAACTGGAACAACAGGTCAGGCCCTATCTTCAGAAAGGAAAGGTGGAATACCAGCGCAAAAAGTTTTCATCCGCAGAAGAAAACTACCAGGCCGTGTTAAAGCTGGATCCGGAAAACGCTGAGGCAAAAGAGTATCTGGATAAAATAAGCGCCGAAAAGAATGCTGCCGTGACTTTTCATATGAACGAAGGCCGCTCTGCTTTTCGCGCTGCCTCGTATTCCAAAGCCATTTTTCATCTCGACGAAGTGGTCAAACTAGATCCACAAAATGCCGAAGCGAAGGATCTGCTCGACAAAGCGCGCTCCCAGGTAAAGAGCACGGTCGATGCACTGCATGCAGAGGCCTTGGCCGATTACAATGCCGGCAAATATGCTCCTGCCATTTCCAAATGGGAAAAAGTCCTGACCATAGATGCGGCCAACGCTCTTGCCCAGAAATATCTCACCGATGCGAAAGGGAAACAAACCCAAACAAAATACGGGGATCTCGCCAAAGCTTACAATGCCAAAGGGAAAAAACTCTACGAAAACCGGGACTATGAACAGGCTCTCAGCGAATTTGAGAAAACCCTGGAACTTGTACCCAATGACCCGGAAGCTCTCGAATACCGCGATCTTTGCAAGGTTGCTCTTTCCAGGCAGGAAAACCAGGCAGAGGCTGACCAGTTATTTATTACCGGAGTGCGCGCCTATAAACAGAGGAACTACGAAGAAGCCATTACAAAGTGGAACGAAGCAAAAAAAATCGATCCAGATAATGCAATTATCGATCGCTATATCAAGCTGGCCATTGAGGCACAAAAGAATCGGAAAGTAATCGATTACATGAACGGCGAAAAGTATTATTCTGAAGGAAAATTCCTTCTCGCCCTGAAATCTTTTGAGCGTGCATTACAGGAAAATCCGGGCAACAGCAAGGCGCGCTCGCGCCTCGAAGATACAAAAGACAGAATAGCCGAACAGCGCGATGAATATATTTCTTTAGGAGACAAAGAAAAGCGCGCTGGAAACTATACAGAAGCAGCAGCCAATTACATGTCTGCCTATCGCCTGGACAATTCAGCCGAAACACTGGGAAAACGCGAAGACGTAATTCTTGCCCAGGAAAATTATGAGAAAGGTTTGCGGTATTTTAATAATGAAAATGAAGTCGCGCTTGCCATCGCACCTTTCATGAAAGTTCTCGAAATCAATCCGTTTGATAAAAGGGCAAGTGATTACATTGGAGAAGCCAAAAAAAGAGGCTTAAAAAATGTGTCTATCTGGAAGCAGCAGGCAGCAGAGGCCGAAAAGCAGAAGGACTTTGAAAAGGCCTATTCCCTCTACACGTCGATTGAACAGCTTGAACCAGGAAATACGGAAATCCGTCAGGGTCTTTTCCGTACTAAAAATGAATTAAAGAAAAAAGCAAAAATTCCCTACGATGAAGGCAAAGAGGCTATGGCTCTCAAGAATTATAAACTGGCTCTGGAAAAATTTGCCGCAGCCATTGCCATCGTAAGCGACTATGAAGATGCTCCTGAATTATACAAGCAGGCTCGCGAAAATAACGAAAAGCAGAAACAGGTGTCTTCTTCCGGAGACAGCACTGCCTCTTCGGGTGGCGGAGCGTCGCACCAGGCTGTCGTCCAGGAAGGAATAAAGCTGTATCGCCAGGGTAAGTACAAAGAGGCGATTGCCGTATGGCAGCGCGTGCCAAAGAGCAGCTCTGACTACTCTTCAGCTCAGAAATATATTGCCCGCGCAAAACTCAAATTATGAGTTGACTGTCACTTTGAGAAAGACAGTTACACCTGTGCTCAGACTGTCTGGTATCGAAAAGCATTTCTCTATTCGCGGAACCCAAAAGAAAGTCCATGCACTGCGCGGCATTTCACTCGATTTTCCGCTGCAGAAAACCACTGGTATCGTGGGAGAATCCGGTTCTGGCAAATCCACCATAGCCCGTATTTTACTCGGCCAGTACGCCCCTAACAAAGGATACTTTGCCATGGGAGAAGCCATGAGCCCTTTTTTTTCCCAAGATGACTGGAAACAATGGAGAAAGCGCGTCACAATGGTTTTTCAGGATCCGTTCAGCTCTCTCAATCCACGGCTTACCGTTTCTGAAAGCATACAGGAACCACTTATCATCCACGCCGAAAAAAAATATTCCGCAAAAGAGCGGGAGAAAATAGCGGCAGAAAAACTGGAGCTCACGGGAATTTCTGCCTCGGCTGCCAACCGCTACCCACACGAATTCAGCGGAGGCCAAAGGCAGAGAATCGGAATAGCCCGTGCGCTGGTTACACAACCCGAAGTAATGATTCTCGATGAACCCGTTTCGGCACTCGATGTATCTGTACAGGCGCAGATCATCAATCTACTCGTTCAGTTAAAACAGGAAACCAGCATAACCTATCTTTTTATTGCACACGACATAAGTGTTGTTCGCCACTTATCCGATTATACCGTGGTAATTCATGCCGGAGAAGTAATGGAATACGGAGAGACAAAACATGTACTTTCAACTCCCAGCCATCCGTACACGCAAACCCTGCTGCAATCTGTTCCAGAGGCAGACCCGTCTCCCCGTAAAAAAATATTTACTATAGCCGGAGAATTGCCCTCACCAACCGATGTCATTACAGGCTGCTCTTTCGCAGGGCGGTGCCCACGAGTAAAACAGGTTTGCCGTGACAGCAAACCTGAAAAGTCTTACAGGGAAACCGGTTATTTTTATTGCCATTTTCCGCTGAAATAACAGAATTAACAGGCTATTGAAAAGCAACTTGCCTGGATTTTGCGGGTTGCCTGTGCCCGTAGCATCCGTGCAATTTTTCTTTCTGGAAGGTTCGCGAACAGAAATTACTTTTGTCTTTTTTGAGCGAGAAGATGGATGATGAGTAAATCAATATCGGATGGATCTACGCCGCTGATGCGGGACGCTCTTTCCACTGTATCTGGTCTGAATTTAATGAGTTTTTCGCGCGCCTCAAATTTTATTCCGATGATTTCGTGATAGTCAAGATTTTCGGGAATAGAAAGAGGCATGGCCGAAAAGCGCCGATCCTGCTTAACCTTTTCTCGGCGCATGTATCCTTCGTACTTGATTTCCATGGCCAGCCGCTTTTCTTCTGTTCGTGGCATCTGCGGCATTCTCCCTTCCAAGCGA
Organism: Turneriella parva; assembly: GCA_020719945.1. GTDB lineage: Bacteria > Spirochaetota > Leptospiria > Turneriellales > Turneriellaceae > DYKF01. Next base: position 52,772 of record DYPL01000007.1, on the reverse strand, counting down.
AGTTTTGCAAAGAGTTCGCTCTGCAAATCTTCTGTAAACTGAGGGCGTCTGAGCAGATTGTACAGATTGGTGCCAGTTTCCAGAGAAAAGTCTGCCGGGTTAGGTTGCACAATATCTGCCGGTTTGACTTTTATTTCGGAAAACTGCTCTTTCCAGATTTTAATATTCTGCTCTTTGTTTTGCAGCAGCGGAAAAAGTCCACGATCGAGCCCCAGCTCCGCCGCATATTTCATCAGCCGCAAATCCGCATTATCCTGTCGCAGATACAGCCTGAATTCCGCGCGAGACGTAAACATGCGGTAGGGTTCGTCTACGCCCTTGGTAACAAGGTCGTCTACGAGAACGCCCATGTAAGCTTCATCGCGCCCTAAAATGAACGGATCTTTTCCGCGCAGCGCATGGATTACATTATAGCCGGCAAGAAGCCCCTGGGCTGCAGCTTCCTCATAGCCGGTGGTTCCATTGATCTGGCCGGCAAAATACAGGCCGCGTATTCGTTTAGTTTCCAGAGTTGGCTTTAGTTCTGTAGGTGGGACATAGTCATATTCTACAGCGTATCCGGGACGCATGATTTCTGCTTCTTCGAGTCCCGGAATACTGCGAACCACCTCCCACTGTACATCTTCCGGAAGGCTGGTAGCAATTCCATTAGCATATATTTCGTGCGTATTTAATCCTTCTGGTTCAAGAAAAATCTGATGTCTTGTTTTGTCCGAAAATCTTACAACTTTATCCTCTATGGACGGACAATAGCGGGGCCCCCGCGACTGGATCTTTCCACCGTAAATTGGAGAGCGGTCGAGATTCAGTTGAATAATCTGATGAGAAATGGTATTCGTGTAGGTAATATGGCAATGCGCAGAATTAAGGGGAGGCTCTTTTCCAGCATACTCCATGGAAAAACTGAAAGGCTGTGGTTGTTCATCTGGAGACTGAGCTTCAAGAGCTGAAAAATTGATCGTTAAGGCATTCAACCGTGGCGGCGTCCCCGTTTTAAGCCGGAGCACGGGAAAACCATGTCTGGTAAAGGAGTCCGATAAATATTCGGAACTTTTATCGGCAATTCTTCCCGCTATATCGTTATAGTCTCCAATATGAATTAGGCCTTTTAGAAATGTACCCGTTGTAACCACCACATAGGGGGCAAGGTATTCCACTTTGCGTTCTGTCAACACGCCAATTATTTTTCCGTCTTCTACCAGAAGATCTTTGGCAGCATCCTGCATAAGGTGGAGATTGGGTGTTTCTTCTAGGCGGCGTTTCATTTCAAACTGATACATTTTTTTATCTGCCTGGGCCCTCGGTCCCCAGACTGCGGCTCCCCGCGATCTGTTCAGCATCTTAAAATGAATTCCCGTCTGGTCTATGACTTCGCCCATGAGCCCGCCGAGCGCGTCTATTTCGCGAACAATATGGCCCTTTGCGACTCCCCCGATAGAAGGATTGCAGCTCATTTGTGCGATGGTATCAAGATTGAATGTAATGAGAAGGGTGCGGTAGCCTGCTTTGGCAATAATGTGCGCTGCTTCTGCCCCGGCATGTCCGGCTCCTACTACAATTGCATCGTATTCTTTCTGGAAGCGAAAATTTCCCGTGTCTGGATTTTTTTGAAGCATGATTATTTCTTTAAGAGCTGATTGCGCGCCATGTATTCAATCACAGATTCCGGCAAAAAATTGGGCAGAACAGCCTCGCTGCCCGGCTTGTCTGAACGCACTGCTTCCCGGATTTCCGTGCTTGAAACCGGCCACAGAGGATTTTTCAAAAACTGTGGTGGAAAACCAAGCTCCTCGAAAACGGGAGGCGTTTCTATGGGTTCCTGCCTGGCAAAAACGACGATGGGATACTTCTTCATGATTTCATGAGCATTCTTCCAGCGCGGCAGAGACAAATACATATCGTACCCCATCACGAGATTCCAGTTTGCATTGCGGCAATTGCTGCTCAGATAATCGAGAGTTTTATAGGTATAATTCGGAGTGGGCAGTTTTTTTTCGAGCCGCGAAATTCTCAAATTGGGATGCTTTTTCATGAGAGGCCCAAACGCAATGTTCAGCATGCTGTAGCGATGGCGAAATGGAATTAATTCGGATTCGGTCTTATGCGGAGGAACAAACGCCGGCATAACAACAATCTGATCGGCAGGATACTGCTCCAGAAGATACTCCACCAGTTGTATATGCGCTATATGCACCGGGTTAAAACTTCCTCCGAAGAGGAAGGAACGCTTTGTTGGGGTCAAAGCCGCACCTGTCCTTCGCCTGTGACAATGTACTTCATCGTAGTGAGATCGCGCAAGCCCATGGGACCGCGAACGTGCAATTTACCCGTTGCAATGCCTACTTCTGCTCCATAGCCAAACTGGCCACCATCGTGGAACCGGGTGGAACAGTTAACGAAAATGGCGGCTGAATGGAGACTCTGCTGGAATTTTCGGATATTCCCCACATGGTTCGAAAGTATAGCCTCTGAATGTTCAGACGTAAATTCATGAATATGGGAAATAGCTTCGTCTATGCCTTCGACAATTTTGAGTGAAATATCGAGGGAAAGATATTCTCTGTGAAATCCCTCTTCTGTGAGCGGATCATACTCAAAACCCGGTGCCTTTGCTTTCAGTTTTTCCAGATTGTCTGCATCCGTATGAAAAACCACTCCCTTATTTTTTAATGCAGCAAGCACATCTGTCAGGTAGGGAAAATCTTTATGAAAGAGAAGTGTCTCGGCGGCATTGCAAACAGAGGGGCGCTGCACTTTGGAATTGACGACAATATTTATGGAAGAATCCATATCGGCACTTTCATCGAGAAAAATATGGACGATGCCTTTATCGTGTTTGACGACGGGGACAAGGCTGTGTTCCGTAACATACTGGATAAGGGCCTCTCCCCCACGCGGAACAATCAAATCTATGGTGTCTTTTTGGCGAACGAGAGATTCTATGAGATTGCGGTCTGTGTTTTCAATCAGCTGAACAGCGTTTTGGGGAATTCCTTCTTCCTGCAATGCCTTAGAAAAAAGAGAAGAGAGAGCGAGATTACTGAAGAGAGCCTCTTTGCCTCCCCGCAGAATCACCGCATTGGACGATTTTAACCCCAGTGCGCCAACATCTATCGTGACATTGGGTCGGCTTTCGTAAATTATGGCAACTACGCCAATGGGAATCCGTAATTTTTTCAATTCCAGGCCATTGACCAAAACACGTCCCTCTATTACCTCACCTACCGGATCGGGAAGTGCAGCAATTTCTTCTGCCGCTTTAGCCATGGATTCCACCACCTTATCGGTAAGGCGCAGCCGTTCCAGTAAAGAGGAAGAGAGTCCGGATTTTTCTGCCTGTTCTATGTCTTTTATATTTTCGGATTGAATGAATGCTTTTTCTGCACGGATATATCCCGCTAAACGCAGAAGTACTTTATTTTTTTGCTCTGTAGTTACCGTTCTGAGCAGTAACGATGCCTCGCGCGCCTGCCGCGATATATTTCTAATATAGTCTTGACCCATCTGCGGACTCCCGTTTCCAGAACCTTAAAGGCAAACCATCGGTAAAGGCAATTTCAAATATTTCTTGCCTTGCTGTTATTCTATGGAAAACTCTATCCATGAAGAAAGCACTCGTTGTATTTATTCTGCTGTCTGCATCACTATTTGCCGCCGAAGAACCTGCCTTTACTGCGTCCACGGAAGTCCAGTTTGCCTATCGAGAGGCTGAACGGGATATGGCAGAATATTTTGGAATAGGCCGTGGCTTTAGAACTTGCCTCTTTGCAGGGGTTACACTTCCCATGGTAAAATCTGTTAATGCAGCATGAATTTGTAAAGAATGAACCTTTATCGATTTTTAAGCAAAAGGATACCAGGAACCCAATGTGAAAAAATTACTTTTGATGGCTGCACTCATTACGCTGGCCTTCGACTCTGCTATTAATCCAGAGACACTGAATCTCCCGGAGCAGGAATTGTTCCGGGACTGGGTTACAGCAATCAGTACAGATCTGCAAAACCCCAAAATGTTGGAAAAGATATTCGACCGGTGGCCGTCTGGCAACAGGGACTGCGCAGGTCTATTCAGGTACATGACAGCAGAAGCATCTGCGGAACACGGAGAACGGTTTAAAATCCGTTTTGCCGGATCGAGAATGGCGTATCTGCCTTCACTATCAAAAAAAATTGTCCTGAGAAGCAAAAACGTACAATCTGGCTTTGCCGATGCAAAAACGCTCATGGAGCAGAACAGTTATTTTTTAGGAAGAGATTCTGTACAGCTGCGAACTGGTGATCTCATTTTTTTCAAAACGAGACATGGATTCCACACAATGATTCTCGTTCGGGAAAAAAAATCAGGAAAAATGCTCGTCATATACCACACGGGCTCAAATCCGGGTGAACTGAAAATGCTGTATCTGGAAGATTTACGGGAACACCCGGAAGCAAGCTGGCATCCCGTTTCTGGCAATCCGGATTTTCTTGGAGTTTTTAGACCGTACTTTTTGCAGTAGTTTATTCACCCTGTCTCTATTTTCTTTCCAAGACAAACAAGGCGCGGGTTGCAAAAATATTAGGCCATAATTGAATGCGACGGGAGTTGTTAAAATAGTATTCTTTTAGAATTTTATAATTCTTTGTTTTGATATACGTAAGAAAATCTTTTATCGTTATAACGGTTAAATTTGGAGTCTCGTACCAGGGTTGTGGCTGGCTTGGTGCATGGGGAGCCACTCCGCGAAAGCATAATAAAGCGCGCGAACGATAATAGGCAAAATTGGGAATCCCCACTATAACTTTTTTACCGACGCGAAATGCGTCCTGCAGAACTTCATCCGGCTCTTTCAACTCCTGCAGCGACTGGTTTAATATTACATAATCAAAAGTCTGATCTTCGTAATCTTCCAGGCCACTGTCAAGATCGCCGAGAAACACGCTCAGACCACGCCGCACGCAGGCATAGACTTTTTCCTCGTCAATTTCAATTCCCTGGCAGCGAGCCTTTTTTTTCTCTGTTAAAATTTCCATGAGCTCACCGCTGCCACAGCCGAGATCGAGAACAGTGGAATTTTCTTTCACGAGAGATTCTATGGTATCGTATTCTATTTTTTCGTTTGGATGCATACTACTCTACTTTGTTGAGGAAATGAGAAATGAGCTGGGACTCTTTTTCTGTTTCGACAAGGAAGGAATCGTGGCCGTATTTAGCGTCTATCTCCACATACGAAGTGGCAAGCCCCGCCAGTTTGCACGCGCGCACAATGTCTAGGGACTGGTACGATGGATACAACCAGTCTGATTTAAAGGAAATGACGAGAACTTTAAAGGAAGCACCGCGAAATACGTTGTGCAGCGGTTCATCGCCGGCAAGGTCAAACAAATCCATAGCCTTGCTGATATAGAGATACGCATTGGCGTCGAAACGCTTGACAAAACTTGTTCCTCTGTAATGCAGATAACCTTCTACTTCAAAATTTGCGGCAAACTTCAAAGGATTTTTTTCGGACTTTTGTTTTCTGCCAAATTTTTTCTCCATGGATTGATCGCTCATATAGGTAATATGCCCAACCATTCTAGCGAGAGCAAGCCCAACAGCGGGAGATGCACCCTGGTAGTACTGGCCATTATTCCAGTTAGGATCGCTCATGATTGCCTGCCGCCCTACCTCGTTAAAAGCTATCTGCTGGGAGGAGTGTTTGGCTGCCGTTGCAATGAGAATGGCAGACTTTACCTTATCGGGATAGGATGCCATCCACTGTAGAACCTGCATTCCACCCATGGAACCACCCGCCACAGAATGAAGTTTTTCAATACCTAGATAGCGAACCAGGGAATGCTGCACCTCTACCATGTCGCGTATGGTAACCAAAGGAAAAGACAAACCATACGGCACTCCAATTTCCGGGTTTACGCTGCATGGGCCCGTCGTCCCTTGGCAACCCCCGACAACGTTGGAGCAGATAATAAAAAAGCGGTTGGTATCAAATGCTTTTCCCGGACCAATCATATTGTCCCACCAGCCCGGTTTCTTGTCGTTTTCGTGATACCCCGCAGCATGGGCGTCGCCCGAAAAAGCGTGCGCGATCAAAATAGCATTATCTTTGAGAGGGCTTAACACGCCAAAGGTCTCATAGGCAACGTCGATATACGGTAGAGACTGGCCGTTTTCCATCAGAAAAGTTCCGGGCAAAGGATTGTAGCGATAGTACTGCGTCTCTACAATTCCTGCACTTTCTGCTGTATTGCTTACTTCCTCAGTCTCTGTCATCGTTATTACTGCAGCGCCTGTTCGATATCGGCAAGTACATCATCTGTATTTTCTAAACCTACAGACAAGCGAATATAATTGTCGTCAATGCCCGCCTTGTGCCTGTCTTCGGGGCTCATCTGCTGGTGCGTTGTAGAAGCGGGATGGGTGACGATTGTTCTTACGTCCCCTATGTTAACCATGTGTTTAAGCAATTTCAGATTTCCAATAAATTTTTTGCCATCGCCCCGGATTGCAAAACCGAGAAGACCAGACTGGCCACGCGGCATATAGCGCAAAGCTCTTTCGTGGGCCGGATGCCCGGGAAGGCCCGGATAATTCACCCACTCCACCAGGGAATTTTCTGCCAGCCCCCGCGCTATGGTGAGCGCATTGGCACTGTGTTCTCTCATGCGAAGTGCGAGCGTCTCCAATCCCTGCAAAAACAGCCACGAGTTAAAAGGAGAAATAGCCATCCCCATGTCGCGCAAAAAGATGGTGCGGGCCCTGACCATAAAGGCTATATTCGCCCCGTCCATGTTGCCAAACGCATCCTGGTAAACGAGCCCATGGTAGGATGGCTCTGGATTCCGGAACATGGGAAATTTTTCATTCCAGTGAAATTTACCGGATTCCACGATAACGCCACCGACAGCCCGACCATGTCCACCGACATACTTGGTAGCAGATAGAACTGCTATATCCGCCCCGTATTCGAGAGGACGAAAAAGTCCCGCAGCCACTGTATTGTCGGCCACGAGAGGAACACCTGCCTCCCGTGCAATGGCTGCAATGGCTTCAAAGTCTGGGATAAACAAAGCAGGATTTCCAATCGTTTCTACATAGAGAGCTTTCGTTTTGTCTGTTATGGCTTTGCGAAAATTTTCGGGATCCGCCGGATCGACAAAACGGGCACTGCGGCCCAACATAGGAAGAACATTGGTAAAAAGCTGGTAGGTACCGCCGTACAGATTGTTGGCGGAAACAATTTCGTCACCCGGATTGGTAAGATTGAGAACAGTCAGGAGAATGGCAGAACTTCCGGAAGATACAGCGAGAGCGGCAGCTCCCCCCTCGATGGCGGCCATTCTCTGCTCAAAAACTGCGGTGGTAGGATTTGTAATGCGCGTATAAATATTTCCGAACTCGCGCAGTTCAAAAAGAGCGGCAGCCTGCTCGGGACTCTCGAACTGATACGCCGCAGTCATGTACAGAGGGACCGTGGCAGAGCCGGTTTGCGGATCGTGGCTTTGTCCGGCATGTATGCCCAGGGTTTCTAAGTGCCAATGGCTCATATTGGTAACAAAATTACTCCCATAAGACAGAATCGGCAATAAATATACGTGGGCAATCTAAATTGGAAGTTTTTTCAAAAAAAGATACTCCGTCTCTTTGCTTGTCTGTGTACTATCCTTGACAGGCTTGCCTGGATTTTGCGGCTGTACGCGAATCCAGCCGAAGGCAAACGTCCGCGAGTGGACTTTAGAGCAAGCCTAACAGAAACAATCGCCATGAGACAAAACTTAATTGAACTTCACCACCATCTCGACGGGGCCTTTCGCTGTGCATCCCTGTACGAAGAGGCAAAAAGACGAAGACTGCCACAGGGAAACCTTGACAGAGGAATTTTTTGCGAAAAGACAACGGTATCCCCTTCCTGTTCAACCCTATCAGAATTTTTGCAGACATTTTATTTTTTTTACGAAATTGCGCAATCCCCGCAGTTCATGGAAAGAGCGGCCTTTGAGGCAGCGGAAGACATGCACAACGCTGGCGTGATCTACGCAGAAACAAGATTTGCCCCGCATCTTCTCTCCACACAGGAGTATTCGCCAGAGGATATTGTTCAATCGGTGTTGAGAGGACTTGGGCGTGCAAATAAAGAGTTAGGTATAACCGTCCGTGTTATACTCACCATGATGCGTGGAAGAGCAATTCAAGAACTGCACGAAATCATTGATCTGTACAATACATACAAGGGAATCGGTCTAGCCGGAATAGACCTGGCTGGAGACGAAACGCTGCACTCCGGAAGGGAATACGCCCCCCTTTTTAACGAAGCCTCAGAAGCAGGAATACCCGTTACCATACACGCAGGTGAAGGAACTTCCGCGCAGCGCGTGCGAGAGGCTATTCTGCTGTTTGGAGCCAACAGAATTGGGCATGGTATTAAAGCAGCCGAAGATGAATCTGTAATGGATTTGCTGATAGAGCGAAATATTCCACTTGAAACATGCTTAACGAGCAATCTCCACACGGGAACGGTACAGAATATTTCTAAACACCCCGTTGGCATATTTCTAAAGCGGGGAGTGCCGGTCACCATCAATACGGATGATCCCGCTATTTCGGGCATTACTCTCGCATCGGAATGGGATCTTTTTAGGGCCACATTTTCTCCCGACACGAATACGGTTCAGAAAATTCTGTTTACTTCTGCACAGGCTTCTTTTGCTCCGGATAGAACCAAAGAAGCACTGTACAAAATCTTCCCTGAATAGAATTACAATTCCACAGCCAAGGAAAATGCTAATCAGAGCTTACTTAACGGTACAGAGCCTTAAAATAAAAGGCACCACGAAGCTCGCCAAGTGAATATCCTACTGCTTTATCCTGTGGATAGGTTTCTGCCAGTATAGTCTTTACCTCTTCATCCAGAGTATCCGCCGGGCCATGGCATTTTAAGCAGGCCTCTCCCGCAATGCGAATGGGAATCATGGCAGTATATTCTTTTCCCTTACCCACTACAGTTGGAGAGGCTTTGGTCCCGGCCTGCTCTGACTGCGCCCATGCATCGAGAATCTGCTTTTGTGTCTCGTCGGGAGTATTGGAAGAGTTTCTGGTTTTGAGAGAAGCTCGTCCAATAGAAACAGCCTGAAGATTGTGTTTCTCAGCAAATAATTTTATCAGTTCTTTCTCTTTTCCTGACATATATTCAGGAGAAAATGACTGGCAGTACACGACAGTCTCTGCGACTCCTTTTGTTTCCATATAAGTCGTAACTTCTTTGGCCATGCCCGGCATGCTCAACTGAAAACTTTCTTGGGCAAGTGAAAGAGTAGTTTCTTTTTTCTTTGCATCTCCGGAACAGTTCCATGCGGCAAAGACTGCAATTACTGTGAGTAACAATGTTGTTTTTTTCATGAATTCTCCTTGATTCTGTTTTGCGGCTGTGTTTCAACCGGACTCCGTAAAATCCCCAATTCATTTTTGTATTGTCAAGACATAATCCGTCTCTGAGTAAGGTACATGTCAGCAGGAAATTTAACAGCTAAACTGGTTTGGGAAAATGGCATGCGACTCAAGTCTACCGGGGGTTCCGGCCATTCCATATACATGGATGCAGCGCAGTCTGTCGGTGGAGAAGACAGCGCAGGCAGGCCAAAAGAAATGGCGATTCACGGGCTGATTGGCTGCACGGCCATCGATGTGTTATCAATACTCAAAAAGATGCGTCTCACGCCAGAAACATTCACCGTAGATGCAGAGGTAGAGCAAACAGAAGACCATCCACGCGTGTTTTCCAAAATCCGCATGCGGTACGAAGCCACAGGCGATATCCCAGAAGACAAAATGTTACGAGCTGTAAAACTCTCCCAAGAGCAATACTGTGGCGTAAGCGCCATGCTGAAAAGTACAGCCACGTTCAAAACAGAAATTATTCTAAACGGTCAGTCTATTCTGGCGGAATAATACTGGTTATCAGCCTCTGAAAAAGTCCCTCTGTGGACTTTTCCCTTAGTTGTCGGCTTCCTCTGCAGCAAGCTGCAGATCCTGAAGAGCTCTTTTCGCTGCCTTTTTTACGTTATCGGGATACCCAGACTGCAAGACTTTAATAAGCGGTGTATAAGCATTCTGCTGGCCAAGGCGCCCTAACGAAGTAACGAGAAGATTCATGCGGCGAATATCCTCGATGGTAAGACTTTCTTTCTCCAGCCCGGTATTGACCAGATTGACGAGCAGATCTGCTATGCCCTGCTTTTCCGAAGAATAATTGGCGAGAACATTGATGCAGGCCAGCACCACTTCGTCTTTTTTTTCCTTTTTGATGATTTCCTGCAGAGTAGAAACCGCTTGCCCCTTCCATTTTGTGTGTTCAAAGGCTCCGAGAGCTCCGCAGGCTGTCTGGCGAAGCATTTCGTCGTTGGCAGTTTCTTTATCTTTTTCTTTTGTAACGGTGGCAATAGCAGAAAGAATTTTATCGCCATTCTCTGCTTTATCGCCTGCTGTGGAATACAGCTCCGTGATTCGCTCAAGAGTACATTTTTTGAGATACGGAGATACTTTAGGATCTTCCAGAATTTCCGCCAGATAATGAGACTTTTCCATGGGAATCAGCCGTGGATACCGGCAGGGATCCAGAAGAACCTTTCCCTGGCCAAAGAGAGGCGCAGCAAGCAGGGTTACCATCAGAAAAAAAAGAGGGCGAAGTTTCATAACCCCTTAAAGAATGACCCGATGAAATGAAAAGCTAAAAAAAATCACGGCGGATGCTCCCTGAGCTCTACGTCCGGGTTATTGGCCATAAACGAATTCAGTCTGTACTGGGTCTCAAATAGAATAACCGGGTTGCCTGCATCGTCGTGCACAATTTTATCAAAGCGGCCTGCTTTTTCAACATCCTCTTTTTTAATCCAGCGGGAGGCTTCAAACCCGAGGGATTCTAACCGCACGGGAACACCGTATTCATCTTCAAGGCGAAACTGAAACACCTCGAACTGTAACTGGCCAACAGCCCCCACAATGGGATTCTGATCCGAAACGTTGAACACCTGAACCACTCCCTCTTCTGCGAGATCCTGTATTCCCTTGCGATAATGCTTTTGCCGTGACGTATCTGTTAGTACAATTCGGGAAAAAATATCGGGAGCAAAACGTGGCAGCGGTCTAAAATCGGGGACTTCGCCCGTCGTGAGAATATCCCCTATCCGATAAATACCGGGGTTGATGAGACCAATGATATCTCCCGCAACGGCAATATCTATGGTGGAGCGCTCCTGTCCAAAAAAAGAAACCGGGCTGCTAAGCTTAACATCTTTGCCTAATCGCGGCACCTTTACGGTCATTCCCCTTTCAAAGGTTCCGCTCGTGATTCTCACAAAGGCAACTCGGTCGCGATGCTGTTTGTTCATGTTTGCCTGGAGCTTAAACACAAAAGCAGAAAAATCAGATGATTCAGGATGAATCGTTTTGCCGTTATTAAGACGAATTTCGCCGGGTGGGGGAGCAAATTCAATGAATCGGTGCAGCATGTGGGCTACGCCAAAGTTTGTTATGGCACTTCCAAAAAGCACGGGAGTCTGCTCTCCATTCAGAAATTTTTCGCGGTCAAAGGGCGGCAAAACCTCTTTGGCAATTTCTACTCCTTCCATAAAAAAGTTGTACGTATACTCGTCCATAATCTCGGAAAGGCGTGGATCATTGAGGCCAGACACAGATTCCGGAGCTGTATAGGCACCGCCCTTTTCGGATTTTTCAAACAAATGAACTTCGTCTTTTTCCAGATCGTAAAATCCGCGAAAATCTTTTCCAGAACCCATGGGCCAGGTGAGCGGAACGGCAGAAATGCCTAAGACTTTTTCTACCTCGTCTATGAGTTCAAATGGATTTTTGGCCGGCATATCCATTTTGTTAATAAACGTGAATATGGGAATTCCCCGTTCGCGGCAGATATGAAACAGTTTAATGGTCTGCGGTTCTACCCCGCGACTGCCATCGAGAAGCATGACGGCAGAATCGACAGCCATCAGAGTGCGGTATGTATCTTCCGAAAAATCCTGGTGGCCCGGCGTATCGAGAAGATTCATGACAAAGCCATTGTATTCAAACTGCATGGCTGCCGTAGAAATGGAAATGCCGCGCTCCTGCTCCATGGACATCCAGTCTGACTTGGTAGATTTGCGGTCTTTTTTAGCGCGCACATGGCCGGCCAGGTGAATAGCTCCCCCGTACAAAAGGAGCTTTTCGGTCAGGGTTGTTTTACCGGCATCGGGATGGGCAATAATGGCAAAGGCGCGCCGCTGCGCAATTTTCTCGGGAAGGGATTCGCTCACGCGTCAGGTCAACAGGCAGAAACAGAGTGGCAATTGAAAATCAGAAATACATTTTGGCACCCACCAGATACGACTCTCCCACCGTGGGATAATGCAGCTGCAAATTGGCATAGACGGCTACAGAATACACGTTTACGCCAAAGCCGGAAAAGATGCGAAAGTTGTGAGCAAAATGGTAGCGTTCATTGGCATCGTCCACGGAGACATCGTATTCGTCGATTTCGATGACAGTATCATTTGTCTGAATGGTATCAGTAGAATTGTTATCATAGTTGAAGAAAAATTTGCTTTTTTCGTCCATTTCCACGAACACTTTCGAGCGCGTTACCGCTATGTCTACCCCCGCTCCCGCAAAAAAATGCAGAAAAGTGAGAACGCGCATGTCAATGGAATAATCGAGAGGCAGTACAATGGCATCGGAGATGGTGCCTATATCGAGGGCAATTTTAGAGTTGTCGTAATTGTATATAGCGGATGGATCCGTACTTTGCGGCATATTGCCTGCGGCTTTGAGAGTAGAATTGTCATGTTGCAAGAATGCATACTCCCCGAGCGTTTCGCGCGTTTTCACCCTCTGGTACGAGAGCCCCGTGCTGAACGACGATCCGCTGTGCGCGAATACCCACGCAGGCAGGCGAATCATTTCGTTGATAGAAGTGCCGCGCAGCCGGTAATTGAAGCGGCCATACACAGTGTTAGAAGAAGACTCCACTCCGTTGGCCCAATATTTGGGAATTTCCATGGAGGCAAAGCCGGCGGTTATATGCACTTTGGAGGCATTGAGCCCCAGGAATTTTTTCATGCCCAGCAGCGTTGGATTAAATCCCACAGAGCCCGTGACGGAAGAAGCAAGACCTGCACCGGGATCGTCCTCTTTGGAAGAAAAGCCCAGAGCCATGTCAAAGCCCGCCGAAAAAGCGGATGGATACACAAAATAATCGCGACCCAGAGCACCCTGCGAGTTGAGGTTGGCGGCATCGGCTGCCTGCGTTTTGTCTAACAGGGGAGTGTTGATGAGCTCGCCATTGATGCCGCTCATATTCATACCAATGGAATTATTGAGATTATAGTCGAATTCTGCCTGCATATAGGTCTGGAATTTGCCCAGGGCCACTTCTCGCTCGGATTCGCTCAGCATCTGGTAATACGGATGGCTCGTGTTCCATTCTACCTGCGGGCGAATGGAAATGCGAAGTGCCTGCAACCCGGGAGCAAGGCCCGTTAGGAGGATAGCCGATAGCAGCGTTGCAGAATACTTCTTCATGGTGATTTATCGGAGGAGCATTCATGGGTGACAAGCTTTTTTCCAACCGGGCCCAGCCCAAAATGCTACAGCTCGCACTCGTCTTATACCATTGCTGCCTGCAATTCACCAAAAAAATGTATTGTATTGACAGAGAATAGTTTCAAAATAACATGCCTTTAATGAATCCGATCCAACAGATTTCTACAGTGTTATTCTTCCTGCTTGTCTCTGCAGCCGCACATCCGGAGCCTCTCGTTTTGCAGGAGACCATGCAGGGAAATCTGGTTAGCAAATATTTCGATTTATACCGCGTTTCATCCGGCAGCGTAACAACACCGGGCGGGCTTGCTGAATTCACCCCCAAAACCATAAAAAAGGGATCCCCCGGATTCGGTTTCACCTCGGACGAACTCTGGGCTAAAATCACTGTCCAGAACCCTTTGCCCGAAACCAGCCATCTCTATTTTGAAGTGGGTTACGCCATGCTCGACCACATAGAAATCTACGAAGGAACTTCCGGCACACCACTGTATGCCGTCGGCGATGTTAGCCCCTTTCACGAGCGGCCCGTACTGTACCGCAATCCCATTCTTCCCATTCAGGTTGCTGCCAATTCAGAAAAAACGATCTGGTTTCACGTAAAAACCACCTCTTCCCTGAATTTTCCCGTATACGTCTGGAGCCCTCTCGTGTTTCTCGAAAAAGTAAACCGCGAGCAAATGATTCTTGGAATCAGCTATGGAATTCTGTTCATAATGGCTTTGTATAACCTCAGCCTTTTCGTTTTTACCAGAGAATTAAGCTATATTTACTATTCCTTCTTTGTGTTATCCTATTCTCTGTTCCTGCTAAATCTGAACGGTATTGCCTTTGAATTTCTCTGGCCGTCTTTTCCGGCCTGGGGCAATATTTCTCTACCCCCTTTGATCGCCCTTGCTTCCGGATTTGGGGCTCTGTTTGCCGTACAGTTCCTCAATCTAAAAATAAAACTGCCTAAGCTTGCCAGGGCCATGACCGTACTGGGGTATATCTATTTTACCCTTTCTTTCATAGAGCTTTTTTTACCTTACGGAATTGCCATCAAAATGAGCACCGCCGGAGTCATCCTCCTTGCCTTTTTTCTATTCTATGCCCCCATCCGCTCTCTGGTGACAGGATACAAACCGGCCCGCTATTTTTTGATCGCCTGGACTTTTCTGGTTCTCGGTTTTTTCATGTATGCCGCAAAATCGTTTGGACTCCTGCCAAATACTTTCATCACGACATGGAGTCTGCAGATTGGAGCCGTTATAGAAGTGTTTCTGCTCTCCGTTGCCTTGGCTGATAAAATCAACCAGTTAAAAAAAGAAAACGAGCACACTTGGGCATCCCTCAACAAAGCCTATGGCCGCTTTGTTCCGCACGCCTTTCTCGGATTTCTCGATAAAAAAAATATCCTCGAAGTGGATCTTGGCAACCAGGTCGCCAAAAAAATGAGCGTCCTTTTTTGCGATATCCGCAATTTTACCGTTATGTCCGAAGGAATGACACCGGAACAGAGTTTCGGTTTTATCAACGAATATCTCAACCGGGTAGTGCCGGCCGTACACCTCAACCGGGGCGTGGTAGATAAATACATCGGCGATGCCATCATGGCACTGTTCCCGGGTTCACCCGATACTGCTGTTCAGGCTGCCATCGATATCCAGAACACCATACAGCTATACAACGAAGAGCGCAAAGCCAGAGGAGACGAACCAATCCGCGTAGGAGTCGGCATACATACCGGGGATCTCATGCTTGGCACCATTGGCACACCCGAACACATGCAGGGCTCCGTGATTGCAGATGCCGTGAACCTTGCCTCCCGCCTCGAGGACATGACCAAAATTATTGGTGCGGATATTCTTATTAGTTCACAGACCATGTACAGCCTGGAGAAACCGGAAGATTTTAAAACCCGCTTTCTCGGCCAGATTCGCGTAAAGGGTAAGCAGGAGGACATTGCCATATTTGAAGTGCTCGATGCATTGCCCCGCGATCAACTGCAGCGCCGCATAGAGCTCAAGAAAGATTTTCGGCAGGGAGTAGAGGCCTTTTTTGAGAGCAAGTATGAACAGGCGCATGCCCTGTTTCAAAAAATCTTCACTGAATGCCCCGATGACAGAGCTGTCGCAGGCTATCTCAGACGCATCAAAAAAAAGTCAGAGGCTAAGCATCGATAGTCAGCTCCGCAAACTTTTCTGATCAGATGCTCTCCGGGGTAAACACCACCGTGCGGATTTCCGGAATATTCTTTTTGAGGGAATTTTCAAAACAGTAGACAGCCAAACGGCGAGTTTCTTCGGGGAGAGCCAGCCAACTGTCAGAAGCCAGCGACAAAACAAGTTCATCCCCATTCAGCCAGAATTTGCGAACGATGGTGGAATCTTCCAGAAACGGGCGGGCGGCATGGGAATCCGGACCAGCCAGCAAAGCCAGAATCACAGACTGAACCCTGCCCTCTGGCGATTTGCTTTTCCAGTACACCTTCTGGCGAACTTCGAGAGTCTGCTTTTCTGCAATGTCTGTCACACCCGATACATACGATCGGGGAAATACGAGGGTGAGCTCTGCGCGTTCATCTTTATCTTCCATAAAGAAGACGCCGAGTGGATTGAGGAGAGACAGCGGATTGATAGAACCTAAAGCCATCAGAGATATAATATCGAGAACCAGAATGGCCGCAAAAAGGCGAAAGGCCCTCAGGGGCGGCATATCCTTAAAGAATGCAATGATAACTTCTATTATTTTTTTCATTCGTTTTCTACCTTAACGGAGAACTCTTCGAGAGCTTCGGCAATGCCAAGAGCAAATCGACTTCTGTACTTCCAGCCCGTCATGAGCGATGCTTCCCGGGGATTCGTCAAATAGCCGACCTCTACGAGAATGGCCGGCATGAGAGAACCGCGCAACACGGCAAAGTCTGCGCGTTTGATTCCCCGCGAAGAAACAAGTCCTTCCAAACGGGATGAAAGCCGGGAGTTCATTAGTCTGGCAAGCATTTTACTCTCTGTCTGTATGCGCGCATTCAACATCCACGATTCAATGCTGCGCACTTCGGCA
Organism: Turneriella parva; assembly: GCA_020719945.1. GTDB lineage: Bacteria > Spirochaetota > Leptospiria > Turneriellales > Turneriellaceae > DYKF01. Next base: position 36,157 of record DYPL01000007.1, on the reverse strand, counting down.
GACCCAGACGACTGGTTCTCGCGAAGCATCACGCGCCGCGATTCCTCGTTTTCGGGATTCAACGAAAGGTAATAGACTTCGAAGCCGTGGGACTTTGGCGAAAGCGACGCATTGCCGTGGATGGAAATAAAAACGCCCCAGTCATCTCCCTTCATCAATTTGTTGGCAAGCCGGGAGCGCTCGCCCAGCTCCAGAAAGCGGTCGTCTCCGCGCGTAAGATAGATTTTTTTATCGGGAAATTTCTTTTTTAATACGTTAGCAAGTGTAACAGAAAACATCAAAACAATCTCTTTTTCTTGAAGGCCTTTGGGGCCGGGGGCCCCGGGATCTTTTCCGCCATGGCCGGGGTCAATCACGATAAAGCTGAAATTGGCACCCCGGCGGGGTTTTGTCTCCAGAGCAACAGCCTCTCGGATCTCCGTTTTGGTCCCATTTTTTTCTGCCCGTATCCCAACGGGAATGCCGAGTTCAGAGATCACCTCTTCTGCTACGGAATCGGGAAGAATAAATTCGGTACCCCTGAAAAACGGGGCTTCACTCAAATACTGGCGGTACGCTCCCGCAATAAAGAATTTCTCCCCGTCTGCCATGACCACTTTTTTCTTTTTATATATTACAATAGCCTTTAAGGATAAGGGATCTGTTTGCGTTTTAATCCCCGAAGAGATGGATTTTAGTTCACTCAAAGACATTTCTGCCTGCAGAGGAAACAAAATTCCCAGCAGTACAAAAAAAAATGTTTTTCGGGCAAACGTCACAGTTCAGTATCGGCGGTTTACAGCTTCGCCTTTTCCATTTTCCGAGCGCGGAAAAATGCTTTACTGTTACCAGCCTCTTCTGTTCTATCGTTCTCCTATGAAACAGCGAATCCTTTCTCTGACACTTCTTTTCTTTCTCGCGGTGGTATCTGCGCCTGCCCTACCCCCACCGGATAAATCCATGTCCGGCAATACGGATGTTCAAATATCCAAAGAGACGACAGAACTCATTCTGGGAGGTCAGTCTGCCGAAGCCAAAATGCGCGTCGTGCGGCGCATCCGCAAACTGCCTTCGAGCGATATCCCGGCGCCCATGGCAGAAAAAGGCCAGATGGGAAAGCATAAAATCATCATGGTCATGGTGGAATTTTCCGACCGCAGTTTTCCCGCCACGCACTCCAAAGCCTATTACCAGAACACTCTATTTAGCGAGAGCGGCTACACCATGAAAACCTACTATAAGGAAAATTCTTACGGGAAATTCGATATAGAAGGAAAAGTGTATGGCGTCTACAAAATCAATAAACCGGTTTCCTACTTCCATTACAAGCCGGGAATGAACTCTAACCTGAACCGCATGAAGGAACTCACTCAGCTCATCGTGCAGGCAGCTTCAAAGGATATCAATTTTAAAGAATACGATGTGTACAACTCTAAAGGGGAAAGAAAATCTGACGGGTTTGTCGACCATTTTGGCATTGTATTTCCCGGCTCATTTGACGACATTTGGCCGCACCGCTGGGGCGGGCTTACGCTGGCCAGCGATGACGGCGTAATTGTAAACGGATACTTTCTACAGAACACTGCCTCGCCTGTGGGAACTTTTATCCACGAATTTGGCCACGATATTGGCCTGCCAGATCTCTACGACTACGACTACAGCTCTTACGGAATCGGATTGTGGGGAACCATGGCCCTTGGTTCGTGGGGCGGCGGCGGCAAAATTCCCGTCCACCTTTCGGCATGGTCAAAAATGAAACTCGGCTGGATGCAGCCAACCATCGTTACCGAAAGCCAGTCTCTGGAGCTGGCATCTTCTTCTTCGAGCCCCACGGTTCTGAAAATTCCCATCGGCTCTGTTTTCTCAAAAGAATACTTTCTCGTGGAAAACCGCCAGAAGTCAGGATTTGACCAGTCCATTCCAGATGATGGAATTCTGATCTGGCATGTGAACGAAAACCGAAACAACAATAACGACGAAATCAGCAAACTCGTCGATGTCATCGAAGCATCTCCCAATAAAGATCTCGACAAGCCATTCAATTCGCATCGGCCCGTCTACACGCACACCTTTAAACTTGGTGCCAAAACCGAATTTAGCGGAGACACCCAGCCCAGCTCCAAAGACCAGGAAGGCAATCCAACGGGTATTGAAATCAAGGTTACGTCTGCCTCTGGAAATATCATGACTCTCGACATTGTTCGCCCGACCATTCCCAATCCCGGCGGAAACGTAACCGAACTGGACTACGATGCCTACACCGACGGGCAGTTCTGGTATTTTATGATAAACAACGGGTTTGAACCCAACGTTCTCTTTAACCCGGGCCAAAACGCCAACCTGTACGAACTCAAAACGAATCTATTCTTTCCGGGCTCTAGCTCTTCCGGTACAGACTTTCGCTTCGTCGTATACTCTGCCGTAAAAAATGCATCTGGCTTGTCGCGGGGAAAAGTCCTATACGAAAGCAAAAGCATTACAGCGCCCATCGATGCGTTTACCCGCTTTGCTACTGTTTCGCATCTCGTCAACGATGGGGCCGGCATACAGGTACCCGGTGAATACTTTGTGGCCATTGTTCCGCAGGGGCGTTCCGGACTCGCAATTACGGCCACGGGCCCCGGATCTGCCCACAGCTATAATACCAGTGCGGGCTCCCTTGCACCAGAGGCTTTGTACAATTATGTAATTCGCGCCTCTACGGTGCTGCCAGGAAATGCGAATTCGGGAAAACTCTTAGCAGACAATTCCGATCCCCTCGTTAAAAAGCTTTACCAAGCGGACATCCTCACAGACCAGAAGCGCTACTCGCAAGCCGTTCTGCTGTACAGACAGGTTCTCACGGGAATGAAAAAAGACAAATACCGCTACCAGCAGTACATTGCGCCAGCCGTTACTTCTCTGGGCGTATTGGCCTATCGCATTAAAAATTACAATTATGCTCTCGATGCCTTTATACTGGGCCTGCAAATGGCGAAGGAGGCCAAAGCCCAGGAACAGGAATCCTTCCTTTACGAAAACATCGGAGAGACATATTATTTTCTGGAAGACTATCAAAATGCGAAAGACCATATTCTCAAAGCATACGAGTTAAAGAAACAAATTGAATTAGAAGAAGAACTGCTCGTAGACAGTATTGTCTGGCTTGGCCGCGCAGAGAAAAAACTGGGCAACCAGAGAGAGGCCGAAAAGTATCTCAAGCAGGGACTCGCTCTTGCAGAAAAACTGAACGACCAAGAACACATTGACATGGCTAGCCAGGAACTCAAATGAAAAAAATTCTGATTTCCGTTCTCGCTGTCACTGTTTTGGGGCTATGGTTTTTTTCGGCCCCCCTGCTCGCGGGAAATACCAGCGATCCTTGGAAGCGTTTTCCGGATTTAACCGAAGGCCGCTATCTTTATATCCGCGATTTTCCCGCTTTTGTATCTGCTCTGGAAAAAAACACAACCATGAAAACCATCCTCGATTCCGAAACAGGAAAAGACATTTTGTTTTCTCCCCCTCTGGAATCCCTGCGCCAGTTAAGCCAGGCTGTGCGCATTCTTCCCGAAACGTTTCGGCTCACTGCCTTTAGCCTGCTCATCCCGGAAGATCTGTATTATGCCGGTGGAAGCGAAGGCTGGGTTCTTTTTTTCCGCGTTTCGCCAGCGGGAAAAACCATGCTCTCGAATGTGCCCTCCGAAATTCCCCATACAATACAGGGCGACTGGTTTTACCTTTCAAGCCATGGACATTTGTTGGAGCAGCAGCTCCGGCTGTCTGCTGACAACGCGGGAAACAAAGTCTCCCCTTATGAACCGCAAAAGGGTCTGGCCTATTTAACGGTAGAACCCCGACACGGAGAACAGAAGTCCCCTCTTAAAGCATTCTATTCTCTTTTGTTTCCCGAAACGCGCGTGCAGGACAATACGTTCGTATTTACGCCGGGCGAAGAGGGAATCACCATTGAGAGCAAAGCGGCCTGGAAAGCGCAAAATCAGGCGGCTGATTTTCTGAGTCAAACGCCTCCCATTCCACCGGTGCTTACATCCGCCGCACCCGTTGTCTTTTTTACGCCGCTCGGAGCGGACCAGTGGAAGGAGTGGGTTTCGGGCGAGGATTTTTCTGCCAGAGATATTCCCATGAAGGCGGAACTGTTTTCCATTGCAGAAGACTCCGGGATAATGCTTCCTGAACTCGTCTTCACGGCTGGAGCAAAAGCGCAGACTGCTTTTCGTCTTCTCTCCCAGTCGCTCCAGTATGGCTCTACGGAAGCGGCTGGCTCGGGTGATACCGCGTCCATTCGCTATGTCAGCTATTCTTGGCGAAACCAGACAGAGTATTATTTGTTTCATCCCCAGGTAGAAATTTCTGAGTCGACCGTGCGGTTTTCTACCACACAGAATGCAAGAGAATTAAGCCAGAAACAACCGAGGCGCATTGCCCTGCGTGGACAAAAAGATGCTCGAACCATACTGGCCGTATCGGCAGAGACAGGAAAATTTGTTTCGGCATCTCTGCCCTCGCTGACCAGTGTATCGGCACTTTACTACCCGCAAGCCTATGCCGATTTTACCGATACTCTGAAGGCACTGGAAAAAATGCTGGCAAACGCCTCACTCGAAGGGTCCATTACAGGAAATAAAGATTGGGTACAAAGTCATTTCTATTTGCATTTGTAATATGGCTGGCATCTTGTACTGCTCCCTTTGCCCCCACAGTCCCCCCGGAAGAAATCCGGCAGCAGCGCAGCATAGAAGGGCGGCTTCCGGGAAAGGACTGGCGCGAGTCGCAGCCCCTTTATGGAGAAATTCAGCACTTTGAACACCGATACGATCCCTCTACCTCTATTCGCCTGTTTTTGAACCCTTCGACAGATGTGACCTACGCAGAGCGCCTTCTTGCCTCCCCCGCCCTATCCACAGCGACTATACGCGAAAACACGACGGAAATTCTGGGAGGCAAAAGCTGGCAGAGAGTAAGCATCTCGTTCCCAAACAGAATAATGCGTCTTTATATAGCAATTTTTGAAGATTCCACTTTACACGTTCAATTGACAGCAGACAACGAAAGTAAACTGGCTATCCATGCGGGAAGCCTGCGCAACTACGTAGAAAACCTTAGTATGCGCGGTGAGCCTGTGGAATAACACAAAATCTCCCCGCCGTGGATGGAGATTTTCACAGCCACGGGAGCGCAGGATGTACCGGCATTTTGCAGTGAAAACGGCCTGTAGGCAAAAAGTCCACGGAGGGACTTTTTCAGAGGATACTTAGAGATTATTCTTCGTCGGAATCGTCTACGAGAGTGGCTTTAGACGCACCATCGTAACCATAACGGATGACGCCATCTGCCATGAGAGACATGGCCTGTACGGCAAGCTTGCGTGTGCGGAGATTGCGGGGGACATCGAGCTTAAAAATGTGATCCACCGCGTCAAAAGCTGCTACGGCAGTCTCATATTTGTGATTGCGCGAGAGATACAGAACCTTGGCAATTTCAATGTCTTTCATGTTTCCCCTGTCGGCCCATTAGAGCAGATCGTAAAATCTTTTTTGGTACTGTGCGCCCGTGAGGAGTCGAACCTCAGACCTCCTGATTCGTAGTCAGACACTCTATCCAGCTGAGCTACGGGCGCCTTACGTGGCAAAATTTATTCGGGAGTCAGCCTGTCAATATATTTTTTATTGAATGGCTGTACCAGAGACTCGTTGCCTGCGCGAAAACGCAGTACCTCTATCATTCCAAATCCAAGATACACAACAGCAAGAATGCTTTGCACAATGGCCTCCCCTGTTACGGAGGGGAAAAGATAAAAAATAAACGATGAAAAAACCTGCATGGCCCAAAACAGCAGGGCATATTCCATGGCGGCAAAGGACAACCGGAACAGCGAAGAATCTGGCTTCTCGAGAAGGAGTCCAATTACCCAGAAAAACAGGAACGGTCCCCCATAGAGAACTGCTTTATGCTCATCTTTCATGGGGACGGAATGTCAACGCCATCTCTTTTGAAAAGCAAATAAAGGTTGGCGCTTGCGCGCGGGGAAAGTATCGCCGGCAACAAAGGCAAACTCGCCGCAACGGCTACA
>DYPL01000007.1:0-30005 GCA_020719945.1 Turneriella parva | reverse complement strand
CGGCTACAACGCAAAAAAAACGGGGCGTTAACTGAAAAACTTTTTTGATATACAGAATAATCGCTCGTCTCAGGAAAGACTATGATAAAGAAAACTGCAGTTGTATCAATATTCATCTTTCTGGTCGGCTTTGCCGCCCTTGCCGCAGCCACGCCCGAAGTAGAAGCCTATTTCAGAGTTATCCGCTCCATTAAATACGAAAATTCCGACCAGCTCGTAGAGATGGTAAAAGACGATAAAATCATTGCACCCATAAAAGTAAAAACTATCCAGAGAATCATAGAAATCTACACGGCAGACAAAGAGAAAGCTGCTGCTAAAGCACCCGCCTACGTAGACAGCATTAGTTATGCCCTGAAAAACAGCCGTGAAGACAATGCCAGAATGCGGCACTACACTGTAAGGACAGAAGCCTGTTTTGCCTTAAGCAACTTTGACGGGACTGCCCAAGCATCGGCTGCTCTCGATGGCATTAAAAACGGCGTCCTCGAAGAAAAAAATGTGGAAGTGCTCGGAAGCTGCGTGAATGCCCTTTCCCACTTTAAGCAAAGCAGTGAGCTCGCTTCTCAAAAACTTCTCGAAATGCTCGACATTCAGTTAGACCGCGAAGTTCTCAGCGAAACAGACATAAAAATAACCATTGCCATTCTTGGAGCTCTGTCCCGCCAGAACTATCCGCCTGCTTTTGTTCCCCTGTTGCGGGTATTGCAGAGCGGTTATCCCGAGAACGTTAAACTCGATGCGCAAAGAGGCCTGGACAATATATTGGCAAAGCCTTAACTTACTTTTTTACACGACGGCTCTAAATATGGAAATGAAGTGAGCCACAGAGCCGGCGATCACAAAAATGTGCCATATGGGATGCAGCCACGGATATTTTCGTCCCGTTACAAAAAAAATGGATCCGACCGAGTAAAATATTCCCCCCCACACGAGATACCGTAATCCCTCTGCCGACAACCTCTCCACGAGAGGGCCAATAGCGACCACAATGATCCATCCCATCAGCAAGTAGAGCAGTGTCGTAACGAGAACAAATCTATGTACGAAAATGGCTTTAATCACTATTCCCGTCACAGCGAGTCCCCAGATGACTCCAAACAGGGACCAGCCCCACGCTCCCTCGAGGGTCACAAGCAAGTATGGAGTATACGTACCCGCTATGAGTAAATAGATTCCAACATGGTCAAAACGCAGCCAAAAGTTTCGCAGCGACTGGGAGGGCATGGAATGATGCATGACAGAGAAGAAGTACAGTAAAAGCAGGCTGGCAGAATATAGAGAGGTCGAAACAATTTTTAACGGACTCATGGTCATAGAGGCTTTGACAATGAGAAAGGGAACAGCGGCTGAAAAACCGATTAAGGCAATAAGATGGGACAAGGAGTTCAATCGTTCCGCATTTCTGGGTATCGCATTCATGACCTCAATATAACTAAAATACTGTCGAAAGGATTTTTTTTCGTTTCACTTGCCCCCTCCTCTGATTTTTCTTTTTTGGCTCATGAAAGTTAAATTGATTATTGCAATATTACTAATGCTTTTAACGATAATTCCTCTCGAGGCAGGCGATGATTACGACATGCTTTTTGGATGGGGTTACTCGCGCCGCGTCGTTCAGACTGGCAAAACGCCAGAAGGCAGTGCGGTTAAAATTTCAACGCTTACCGTGCATAATCCAGATCCATACGATGCCGATCCTTATTTCACGGCAGGAGGCGCACAAAGCAATGCAGTGCAGCACTCCCTGTTTCTTCAGAGGGGTAATTTTAATTCCAGCGAACAGGGCCCGTACACAAAGATGGATATGGATTTTGCAACGGATTTTTCGCTGGAATACTTTGCCTTCGGCATATCTTGGCTGTTTGGCTACGATTTTCCCCTGCGCGACGGCAAAATTTCCATCGCCCCCTTGGGCAATCTGTACTACCGCTATTTTGGCAGCCATCTGTACAGCGAAGGCATTCCCATGAATTCCGATGAGGATGGCCACAAAGACACCGTTTTTCTGGCCACGGACAGCAGAGGAAATGATTATCTGTTTACCATGGGTCCCAACATGGCTGGCAGCGGTGCAGGACTCGGAATTCGATTTGCCATCACCGAAAATATTCTACTGAGCGGCAATGTATTGCTTACTCTTTTTGAAAGTGGTGGAGGAACAAATGATGCACTCAATACGTCCAGTTATGACGAAACCGGGATTGGATTTCGTCCGTATTTTCTCAATCCAGATCATCTTTCGGTCGCACTCATTGACATTGGCATTCTGTTTAATATCGATAAATTCTTTGATGATACTCTGTTACTGATCAACTACCAGCGCGTGGGATATCCCTCTCTGGCCATGATTGAAATGGTTTACACAATTTCATTTTTATCAAAAAGCTATTGACCCGGAAGATATTGAACTCATCTTTTGATAATCGTGCAAACGGAGGTTTGCCGTTATTAAATTTCAAGATATAAAATCTGTCGACTTAGCCTTGAAACGTTTTTTAAGTAAAAATGGCATCTATAACAAAAAATACAAGGGCGACTAAAAACCATAGCATTGCAATGAATTTTCAAAACGGTACTTTTCCAGACTATGTAAAGAAACGGGCGCTGGCTGTCTATAAAGCGGGAGTTCACGAACCATGACAATACAGGTTGAGGAATATACTCTTCACGTAAAATTTACGCGCCGAAAAAACGGAATCCTGTTTCGCAGGAGCAAACACGGAGAACTCATCGTGAATGTTCCCGATGCGTATCCGCGCAGGGCTGTAAAAGAATATCTGGAGGGCAGGATAGACTGGATTCGGAATAAATTTCCTATGAATAAAAAAAACGAACCCAGTTCTTTTTTCCCGCGTTATCTGGGAAAAGATTTGTCGATTGTTGTTTCTCTGAAAAAGAGCCGAACGCAGAACTGGGAGTTTGGGGAAAGGGATCACCAGCTCACGGTCTATCTCAATCCACCGGAGAATACTGAAAAAACCGACCAGGAATTTAAGAAAATCCTCGAAGACTTTTACCGGCAGAAAAGCCTGGAGCTGTTTCCCCTACTGCTCAATTCTGCCTGGTCGCACTACCGCGAAAAGGGACTGAGAGGAACCATGCCAGTGCTGGCAATCAGAAAAATGAAACAGCGTTTAGGCAGCATGAAGCTTTCGAGCCCGCCCCAGATAACCCTTAACTCTCATATTATTTCTCTTCCTGTAACATGCATTGAGCATGTATTGTACCATGAGCTGGCCCATTTGTCGTCCCGGTACCATGACAAAAAATTCTATTCCGTGTTAAAAAAGTTAGACCCGGATTATGTGCAGAGAAAGCAGAAGCTTTTTGCAGATTTTTATCTTCCGCCCTACCTGAGCGATATTTCCCACGCTGCGTCATTTGTTGAAAACAACACGCATGGGGGGACTTTTGGAATTACAAAGTGAACAGCTCTTTGGTTAAAATAAACAGCGACATGACCACGAGGAAATAACCAAAATATTTTTTGAGTTTGTCCGCTTTGATTTTCTGATTCAATAGTGAACCGGCAAAAGTCCCGAGAGCACCAACCCCGGCAAAGAGATACAGAGTTCTCCATTCCACGTCAGAGAGAGGGTCTGCCTGTAAATAGCGACCAAAACCGGTAAGAGCCTGCAGCGCAAGAATGAGCAGAGACGTTCCCACAGCTTTTTTCATGGGCATTCCTGCAAAAAACACCAGCGCAGGAACGACGAGAAATCCACCGCCCACTCCAACCAGGCCGGTCAGAAATCCGATGGATATGCCACTGCCGGCAAGGAGCAGCGAACCGCGCACGGAATGTGCAGGAACTTCCTCAGAAACCTTGAAAGGATGTAGCATCACGAATGCTGCTGCAAACATTACAATGGCAAACAGAATAATCTGGATTTTATCGGGAACTATGGAACCGGCAGAGGCTCCCAGATAGGCACCCGTCATGGAAAAGGCGGCAAACAGAAGACCACGGCTCCACAGTACATCGTTTCTACGCGCAGCCAGATATATACCAAAAAGAGACATTAACCCTACTGAACCGAGTGAAAGTGTAATCGAGGTTTTTCCGGACATTCCCAGTCCATAATGAAAAATGGGAACGGCGAGAATGGATCCACCGCCCCCTAACAGACCAATCGTTACGCCAATAATGAGAGCAAACAGAAGCGATTGAAACATAATCCAACGCTGATTGTCCCAACGGGCAGACAATATCTTTTTGGCTCGTTATTTCATCACATCGTGAACGATAGTCGGTTTGCCGCTCCATGCCTCTAAAATATTACACGCAATCTGGACACCCGAACCAGCAGCCGAAGCATACATGGACGAAACACCGGCAGAAATAATGCCGGCTGCATACAGCCCTTCACGAACTCGTCCTTCTAAATCTGTCTGTATGGCGATTTTTCCCGGTCTAGGGGCTTTAGTATTTTCTGCGACATGAACATTTGTCCCGTCAACTTCAAAGCTATGAAAACCCGTCGCAAGAATGACTATGTGGGCAGATATCTTTTCGCCAGATTCCAGCAGAATTGTAAAATTACCGAGACCGCCTGTGATTTCTACGACTTTGTCTTCGCGAAAACTTACGGATGGAAAAGCCAGCGCTTGGTGGCGCAAATCCCCAAGGGCTTGTGGCCCGGGTGTACCGGCGGGAATTCCCGGAACATAATTGAGTTCTGCTTTCAAGAGATCAGAGTTTCCCGCATCTACTACGTGGAAGGTTTTTCCCTTGACCGGTTCCTGTTTTTGCTCTGCCGCACCTAAGGTGAGTGCAGCAGATAAACCGGCAGGCCCACCGCCTGCAATTACAACTGTATATTCTTTCATGGTTCTTTTTTTAGCGGGAAGATGTTTTGTAAAGGAGAATGGCCTGTATTTGTTCCGTGCAAATCGGAATGTTTTATCTATGGATTCCAGAATCCCCAATATTTACCGATTATTGAGCAGACTACCCGGCCAAAAAAACAGTTGTATTTTTCTGTTGGTTGCGCCAATAGGGTAATGGGCGGTGGGCCTATACAGGACGGGATTATGCCAGCAATCGATTTAACAGCAATCAACAAAAGCCTTCTCTCCATGAGCCAAAGCATTTTGCGCAGCGGTCTTCTTTTGGCCATGTTTGGAACACTCTCCTCTTTACAGGCAGTGTCGTATTACACGCGCGCCAACGGGGATTACAACGATCCCAATGCATGGTCTACCATCGCGTGCGGCAACGCGGCAGCTGGCTCGGTGCCTACACCAGCGGATGACGTAACCATTTGCCCAGGGCACACCATTACCTTGGGGGCCGATATCACGGTGAATAATTATGCCGCAACGGGTGGAACGCTCAACGCCAATACATTCAATATTTATGTGAATGGCAGTTGGGACAACTCTATTACGAGTACATTTAACAAAGGAACCAGCACGGTGAACTTTACCGCTACGACAGCCGGCAACACGGTTTTTACCGGAGGGGACACGTTTTACAAGGTATATTTTAACGGAGTCGGCGGCAGCTGGACCCTGACCGATAATCTTGGAACTACTTTCTGTTACTTGTACAATGGAACGCTGGATTCCTCCACCTATGACATCTCTTCGTCGACGTTCCAAATGACGGGGGGGGTTCTCAATAACGGCGCATCGGGAACGGTATGGACATCGGGTGGCGATCTTAACCAAAGCGGTGGAACCATCAATGCAAATGGAAAAACCTTTAGAGCCCTATACAGTGCCATATTCAACGGCACATTCAATGCGGGTACTTCTACCGTAGAACTTGCCGGCACTGTGACCGGCGGAAGTAATTCATATGATTTCACCGTTGGAGCCAACACCTTCAACCACGTCACTCTTTCGGGAGCGGAAACTTCAGCCAATACAGATACGTATTCCCTGAGTGGGCCATTGAATCTTCTGGGCAACCTGACCATCAATAACAATAAACTCAATACGGCGAACCACCCTGTCACAGTGGCAGGGAATCTGTCCGTGGGCGATGGAACAAACACCAACTTCGGAAGTGCGGCCCTGCTTGCGGGAACCTCTACCGTTAGCATTGGCGGCAATATAAACCAGAATATTACAGATGGTCAAATCGATCTATCGTCCGCTACTTTGGTGCTCAATGGCGCCTCTGGCAACCAGATCCTTCAACCACCGTTATCGGTAAACAACCTCACCCTTGCCGATACCGGTGCGCGCACGATCACCTTTCCCGCCGCCGCCGTTACAACCGTGGCGGGAACCTTTACGGCAAATGCAACCTTAAACGGTGTGGCTTTGCAATCGTCCGTTAGCGGTTCGCAGACGACCATTACCGTAAACGGAGCCATTGGCCTACTGGATAACCTGACCATACAAGACCATAAAATCAATGGAATAGCGTGGAGCACCGCTCTCAATCCGGCCAATTCTCTCGACGTGGGGAATAACGCAGGTTGGTTTTCGCGCTCCATATCCGTGGCGGATGTCTCCATTGCAGAAAATGGAACAACCGCCGTAGTAACCCTCGCATTTACCGGCACGGCCGCTGACAACATTTCTATTAATTATAGCACTTCGGATGGAACAGCACTGGCAGGAACTGATTATACCGCAACCTCTGGCACACTTAGCTGGTCTACAGGAGGCTCTGGCAACCAGACATTCAGCATACCGGTTACAGACGATGCCGTCCTCGAATCGGCAGAAACAGTAAATATCACTATAACTGTTGCATCCGGCTCGGTTACGCTTACCGATCCGACGGCAATTCTCACCATCACAGACGTTACCATTGTCTCGCGGAGAACACTCGACACTGACGCTAACGGAAAAATTGATCAGATAGAAATGACGCAGTCTTCTGCCGAAGCGCAATCCTGCACCGGGCTTACCGTCTCGGTTGTCGGCTATTCCGTAACCGGATACAGCAGCTGCTCAGAAACAGACACGGTATTTCTGATTCATCTTGCCGAAAACTCCAACACATGTTCGGCAGCAAACCAGACGGGCTGCGATACTGGAAATACTCCAGCCGTTCAGTTGACTGCCTCTTCCTTTTCGCTTTCTGAAGGCGCGGCCAGCAATGCTGCGGACGCGGCCAAACCAATCTACCTTGGCATGCAAACCGAACTGAATTCTCCTTTTGTGACTCTGCTCTATTCCGAACCGATTGTGGCAAGTGATGGAACGTTGACTGCGGGCGGCGAAATCGTGTACAACAATGCCACGGCAAAGGGAGCTTCTGGAGTCAGTTCCGTTTCTGCAACGGGAAACCAGATCGATGTAAACCTGAACCAGTCCCTTACCCTGTACGATGTCCAGGGCGACTCCCTGTCCTGCACAGATCTCAAGGATATCCATGGCAATCCTGTCGATCCAGAAACTCTGCCTTTAGAAACAGATATTTCTGGTGTGGTGCAGGCAGATACAGCAACGGTAAAAGAAAATTATCTCGACTACCGGATTTCTCAAAGCACAGAAATTGCCTTTAATCTATCCAAATCGGGAACAGTTACAATCCGCATTCTGGACATGCGGGGGCGGGAAGTATCCGTACTTAAAAAAAACCACTATTCTGCCGGAACTCACTTTCTGCCGTGGAACCCGGGGAACATACACCCCGGTGTTTATTATGTCCATGTTGAATCTAATGCATGGAAAAAGCCCTCCGTAACAAAGATGATGCTGGTACGCTAAATGCGAACGGCAACATGGCTCAGTACCTTTTGGTTGAGTTTGGGTGTTGTGTTTGCCGACAGTCTTTTCTTAACCATGCCTAAATCAGGAGCCCAGTTTATTTCTTCTGGTTCTTCTATCGCGGGCGGCTCCGATGGCATCTGGTATAATCCAGCCGCTGCTATCGCGGGTTCGCGCAACGATCTCTCTTTGACATACCACAATGCCGGCAATGATCTCATTTTGAATTCGATTGCCGCCACATACCATATTTCCCCAGATTTTGGTGCGGCACTTTCTGTTGCAGCTCTCTATTTTCAAACGCCGCTGGAACAAAAAGAAAACTATGTGGACTCTGGTTCCAGTCTCCCGTTTTCCGATACATCGGCCTCTGTCTCCTTTGGCTACCGCATTTTCCCCGATCTTTCTGCCGGTATCAGTCTGCGCTATTTTCGGATGCAGCTTGGCAACGCCGTTGGACAGGGCATAGGGACCGATCTGGGTTTGCGCTATGCTTTTAATCTACCCGGACTGGAACGGAAATACCGCCTTTTCTCTTACTCGCTCAGCGTATCCAATCTTGGACCGGATTTTCAATATTACCACAATGGGAGCAACCAGTCACAACCCCTGCAGATAACGACGGGAATCGGTGCGGGACTGCCACGTTGGGGAGTCCTTTCTTTTGATTATTCATGGTCTATGCTCGATGATTCGCTGTATACGGTTGGCCTTGCCTTTACAAGATACTCTCTCATTCAACCCATGATGGGTTTCCAATATGGCTATGCCGGTCCTGGCTTTTCTGCTGCCACGCAGTTCAGCTTTGGTCAGACTCATTCCGTGTCTGTTATGGCCGGGATGCGCTTGTCGGGAGTGTATAACGGAACCGAGTATTTTGTTTCGGCAAAATATTCTATTCCCCATCAATTTGAAGAAGTACCAGCAATTCCAGCATCAAACCCACCCGTTGTTTCTCCCGGACTGTACAAACCGTTCGTCTTAGTTCCGCACAGCAGCAAATTCAACGCCGAAAAAACCCAAGGCATTCTGCTGCGCTCGGAATCTGCTGCAGGGTACCGCCAAGAAAAGTATCTTTTGCGCACCGTGGCGCTGCAACCCGAAGACGAAAAATATTTTGGAGAAATGGCGTCTTCTGGCAAGAATGTCTCTTACCTTACAGGCAGAACCATGGGAGTCTGGCTCTACGTAAAACTTCTCGATCCGCAAAAAGAAGAGATTGCACAGGAAATAATTTCGGCAGCGCTGGAGAGCAATTCAAACACTGTTATCCTGACAGGAGAAGACTTATCGTATCTCAATAAAAATCCAAATGCCCCGTTACGGGTTGAGTGGAAAATTGTAGTGGAAGAAATGCAGTCTGGCAGTCTTCGCGAAATTCGCACCAGAGTAGAAGAACTGTATGCGGGCACCTCGGCTGGCACGCACAATGTGAGGATGGATGAAAGGGAAGATCTGGCTCACTGGAAAGAACTCGGAGAATACTATGCAACTCTTTTTTCTGGCATGGATAGTTTTTACAAACTGGAGATTATAAATGCGGCTCCTTAAGTATGCCTTAGTATCCATTCTTTCATTGAATCTGCTTGCGGCAGAAACGACAGTGGACTATTCTCTTGCAGCGGGAGAGAAAAAAATTGAACGCCTGCTACAGCTTACCAGTTATCCCTGGTTTAATCCGGAAAGGGGTCCCGCAACGCTCTCGAAAATTAAAAAAGGTCTTACAGGCTTTGAATACCAGAAAGGGCCAATCGCAGCGTTTACCAAAAAGCAGGAACGCTATGAATTTACCGATCTCGACAAAGATAAAAAGTTTGAAAGCTACCGGTACTATGTGGCAGGAAAAATACAGATAGAAGCAGAGCTCGAAGCCGGATCGGGAATAATTTTGAAGAGAACAAACTTCACGGAGTCTGGCAATATTCTTTCTTCGCAGATGGATTCCAACCGGGATGGCTTTTTCGATGAAATGCATCTCTACAGGGAAAACCGCATTACCAGCATTCTGAAAGACGCAGACAGAGACGGACACTTTGAATCCGTCGATTATTTTTCCGGAGGAGACACATCTTACCAGGAATACAGTTTTCCGCATCCGTCGCTTTTTCCCGCCTTCCACGTCGATTTTTTTGCGGGCGTATACGAGAACGGAAAAATTTCCCGCGAACTTTCTGACTCGGTTTACCAGAAAATCAAAGCCTATCTTCCTTCGCTCGCAGAGGACGGTCGTTTTACTACCTGCAGTTTCCTGAAAACGCAAAAAATATTATATTCTAAAACGGACTTATCTAATTGTCTTTCTGAAATTTACCCCGATGGAAAAAGCACCGTCCTGATGGCAGATATTCTCGCTTCCGAAAGCGGTTATTATCTTTTGCTCCGCACAGTATCGGACCAGCCGGGAACTTTTTCCTATTCCCACATGGAAAAGTTTGCAGACAGAACCGCCCTGGAAAATGGCCTGCCCGCTGCTGTTCTTTCGTTCCTTAAAAAGAAATTTCATTTTTAAGAGCTAAATATGGCGCTACAAGAGTTTACGGTGAGCAGCGTATAATGCTGGATTTGATTTTGCATTGGCAATACAACTTGTTTGCAAAGATACCCTGCGCCCCTCGACTGCGCTCGGGATAAACCAGGGTAGCGCCATTTAAAAATTCAAACGCGCCGCACGGGCTTGTATACCAGATATTTTTCTGTCAAGGTGAGATCTTTTTTGTCAGAAGCAATGCCGGGCAGATGCTCCGAAAAATGTGCAAGCCTGTCGATAATCCTGTTTACCTCAGCCATGAACTCCATCATCCAGCCTCTCGAAATCATGAGAGGATTTCCCATTGAGACAAGCTTAAGGAGGTCCTGCGCCTCAGAAGAAGAAATCAGGAATCTGCGAATGAGATCTTCCAGAGAAACCGCAAAATCGTGCGCCTTAAAATGATAATGCCGGGTAAGATCCATGATAATGCGGAAAAGGCCGGCCTTACTGAT
Source organism: Turneriella parva (assembly GCA_020719945.1). Taxonomy (GTDB): domain Bacteria; phylum Spirochaetota; class Leptospiria; order Turneriellales; family Turneriellaceae; genus DYKF01. The sequence continues at coordinate 19,346 of DYPL01000007.1, read as the reverse complement.
TAAGTCCATTTTGTAGAGCAAAACAGAAGTCTGAAAATAATTGGACGTGCCGTTCACGAGAGGAGAAAGCTGGTTGTGATCCGAGTGAGAGCTTTTCATCTCGAGGTGAATAAAAATTCCCCGCACAGACTCCCTGGGGCGAAAAGCCGATTTGTGCAACTGTTTCATGCTCTCTGCAATTAACTCAATGTCTTCTCCGTCTACATCCCATTTGCGCAAAATGGTCATTACTTCGTAGTCTTTCAGATGACCCGATATAATATCGGAATAGAGAGAATATACCGTGCTGTCGTATTCGGAATCATCGCCAAAAAGAATCTCGTCTGCATTGGGCGGAAAAACACTGCGAGCATAAATTAGGGCAGAAAGCTTAAATCCGATTTTATCGACAATCTTTTTGAATTGGAACTTACGGATTGCTTCCCGGAAGTTTTTGAATAGTATGCCATCAAAGGCTACTCCATCGAGTTCAAACTTTTCTCTAACGACTGTCTCTAATTCTTCCGGAGATCCGGAAATAAAATAAATGGGGGTTGATATATTTTGATCCACTCCCCTTCGCAGTTCCCGAACCAGAGCAGCGGCACCAGGGATATTTTTTTTGTCTTCCGCTTTTTCAAATGGTATTCTAAACAGTCCACTGATTTTTTCGAAATTGGTGGCAAGATAGGTTTTATCGAGATCGAAGGTGCAAATGACTCCACTGTAATCCTCTGGAATCTTTCTGTTCTTGTATACTTTTTCCAGTTTCTTCACTGTATCCTCAAAAAAATCGTGGGGATTGCTGGTCTAACAGTATTTTCTGCCCTGTCGGTAAAATTTCCACTGGATCTGAATGAATGATGACTTCGAGATTTTCTTTTTGTTTTGTTAGATCGCGCACAAATTTTTCCACGATTTCGTGGCTTTCTTCGAGTGTCATGTCACGCCTGAGCTCCAAGTGAAACTCCACATAGTTGGCAAAACCCGTCGTTCTACTGCGCAAATCGTGATAGCCAAACACGTCGCCTTCGTAGGCTTTTAGAGTATTATGGATCAAAGGCCTGAACTGATCGGAAATATCTTTATCCATTAAAATATCAAAACTCTGAATAAATATTTCAAAACTCGATTTGAGAATATACGCGGATACCAGAAGAGCCCCTACAGAATCAAATAGAACAAACCCGGTAAAACGAGAGAGAAGAAGGCTGATAATAACCACGGTATTTCCAAGGAGATCCGAAAAATAATGGAGTCTGTCTGCCGTCACTGCGAGAGAATTTGTTCTGCGAATTACGTATTGCTGGTAAACAACAAGACCTGCCGTCAAAACCAGAGACAACACCATCACAGCAATGGCAATATGGTCGTACTCTATCGTTATAGGATTAAACAGGGAGTGAAGACTTTCATAGATGAGATAACCGGCAGAGACAGAAATCAGAATTCCCTGAAAAAGACCGGCAAGAGCCTCTGCTTTTCCATGTCCATAGCGATGATCATGGTCGGGCGGTCTCGATGCGGCGGTAATAGCCAGAAGATTAATGGCAGACGAAAAAAAATCCAGCAGTGAATCGAGGGCAGATGCCTTTACCGAAACAGAACCGCTAAAATAGACTGAAACGGCTTTGGAAACAAAGAGAATCGCAGCAACGACGAGGGCGGCAATGCCTGCCCTCATTTTCAAAAAATTGTTATGAACATTCGAAAGCATCAATTAAAATTTTAATTCGTTCGAGAGCTCCTCAATCTGAACTCGAAGGGAATTATCCTTATCCATCAATTCCATCATTTTCTTTTCGGCATGCATTACAGTCGTATGATCTGTTTTCCCGAACGCTTCCGCTATACCTTTGAGGGACATGGTGGGAATTAAATTTTTTGCGAGATACATGCAGGCATGGCGGGCCAGTACAATATTTTCTACCCTGCTGCTACCTTTAATCTCGTCTTCGTTAACATGGAAGGTTCTCGATACGACGCGCAGAATTTCATCGATGCTGACCTGCTGGCCGATGGTTTCGCTTGGCATATCGCGCAGGGCAATTTTGGTCATTTGTAAATCAATAGGGTGCTTTTCTAACTGGGAGGTAAATTGCAGCTTGATGAGAGCAGCCTCGAGAATGCGAACATGCTGGGTAAAGCGAGCTGCGAGATATTTGTGCACTTCCATGGGGACAGATAAATTCATTTCGGATGCTTTTCGCTGGAGAATAGCAAGGCGGGTCTCAAAATTGGGGGCTTTAATATCGACAATCAATCCGGACTGAAAGCGCGACTGCAGTCGATCGTGAAGAGTAGCCAGCTGCTGCGGTGGCCTGTCGCCGGAAATTACGATTTGTTTTTTCTGCTGGTACAAAAAATTAAACAGATGAAAAATTTCTTCCTGGATATAATTAGCGCGCTCAGCGATAAACTGAATATCATCGAACAGTAATACATCTATATTGCGGTATCGTGCCTTGAGAGAATTGACACTCTTGCGGGCTATCGCGTCGTACAGTTCGTTCTGGAATGTTTCTGCAGGAGAATATTTCACGTGATAGGAAGGCTTATTCGCAATCAACTGATTCGCAATGGCCATCATGAGGTGTGTTTTCCCTACCCCCACATTTCCGTAAATATACAGGGGATTGTGGTAGTCCGAAGGATTTTCCGCAGCACTAAGGGCAGCAGCATAGGCATGCTCATTGGATGGACCACGAATAAAGCGGTCAAAAGTGTATTTGGGATTGATTGAAATTTTATCTAGATCAGAAGGAGCCGCAGCTGTTAGGGACTCCCTGGCAGGCTCTACCTGCCCCGGTTCGTGAAGCAGGGCTATTTTAACCGATTTGCCAGCCGTATGGCTGGCTGCCTCTTCTATTTTGTCGAGATAGCGGTTCCGTAGATGGTTGACAATCTTGTCATTTTCGGCAGAAAGCAAGAGCTGGTTGCCGTCGTACTTTTTAGCTTTAACACTGTCAAAAAAGATATTAAAAAAATTGGCAGGGATGGAACGGGAAAGAGTATCGTAAACGCTCTGCCAAATAACGGCAGCATCAATATTCTCCTGCTCGGTCTGTGAATCTGGTAGTTTTGAGGCCTCTGGCTGCATTCCGTCTATTCATAATCTGTGCAAAAACGGGCAAGTGAATTTTTCCAGCGAACCTCTTTTTTTTATCCAACCGTTAAAAAAAGATGGTTCAGACTGTAACACAATTATGTCTCATTAGGGTGAATGCCCAGAAAGAGCGCGGGCAATTTTGGATACAATATAATCAATCTGCTTGTTTTTTAAGCTTGGATATAATGGCAATGTCAGGGAGCGACGAAAGTAATCTTCTGCAACGGGAAATCCATCCAAAACACTCCCGGCAGAGCGTACATAAGAAAAATGATGCAGAGGAATAAAATGTTTGGAATACGGAATGCCGTTTTCTGCCAATGAACGCTCCACGGAAAGCCTGTCTGCCTCCGAGCGGAACAAAACAACAAATAAATGCTGGGCAGAAACAGCCCCCTCACGGATGCTCTGGAAGCCAACGGGTAAGCCATGCAATCTCCTTTTATACCGCTCAATCAGCTTTTGGCGCCTGCCAAGATTCATTTCCAGAAAGGGGATCTGAGGCAGCGCAACGGCAGCATGGATATCCGACAGATTTGACTTAAACCCCTGCCGCACTATATCGTATTTCCAGGTTCCTCCATGGTAGCGATTCCAGGCAGCCCTGCTCATTCCATGCAGGCTGGCCAGGCGGGCTTCTTCGAACAGAGACGGTTCTTTTACGTACAACAAGCCGCCCTCCGCACTCGTAAGATTTTTTGTGGCATACATAGAGTAGCAGGCAAAATCTGCATATTCATGCAGAAAGCGGCCATTCCAGCGCGATTCCAAAGCATGGGCCGAATCGAGAACAAGCGGCACCCCGGCAGTGTGTGCTATCTCCGCTATTTCTTCGAGATTATCCGAATAACCGGCAAAGGGAACAAAAACGATGGCTGCCGTTTTAGACGATACTTTTTTTCGGATTTCCTCTGCGGAAGCATTCCACGAATGGGGATCCATATCCACGAGCACAGGTGCAAATCCCGCCTGCAATACCGTCTCAAAAGTCGCTATGAACGTATTTACGGGAAGAATAATTTCGCTCCCTCCTTTAGAAGGCAGCAGGGAATACACAATCCTAAGAGCAGCCGTAGCAGAAGAAACGGCGAGTATCTGCTTTGTTCCAAGATACTCTCCAATCCGTTGTTCCAGCTTCCTGGCAAGAGGTCCGGAGGTAAGCCAGCCGCGCGACATGGCGCGAAAAAGAAGCCACAGGGAAGGAAGTATTTTCAGAGAAGCTCTATAGAATGGAATCTTCATCCTTTTTTGACTTTTTCGGTGAGCTGCAGAGCCTTACTTGGATCAATGGTTTTACCGTTTTTCTTGACTTCAAAATGGAGATGAGGACCAGTAGCCACACCGGTAGCTCCCACGGCTGCAATTTTCTGGCCTTTTTTTACTTTCTCGCCTTTTGAGACAAATAGTTTTGATGCATGAGCGTACACGGTAATATAATTGTTTCGGTGCTTTAGAACCACCATATTCCCATACGAAGATGAAAAGCCCGCATAAATAACAACGCCATCGGCAGCAGCAGAAATGGGAGCTCCGTGTCTGGCACCAATGTCTAACCCACTGTGGAATAGTCTACTCCCATGAACAGGATGCTGTCTAAAGCCGTAACCACTCGTGCACCTGCCCTTTACCGGCATCAGAAACATTTTGCGCGTCACATATTCTACCACGGCTATGGCCTCCCGGGCTCCCGGTAAAAACAGGATTGCACCGGCCTGTATTATATTGCTATTGAGCGAATTTGCCTTTTGTATTTCAGATTCGGATAGTTTGTAAAGACGTGCAATAGCAGACAAGGTATCACCGCGCTTAACCTTGTACAGCACACCGCTCCGGTCAGGAATTTGAAGTTTCACACCGGGAGAAAGTACCTTGTTCTTATACTCCGGGTTGGCAGAGAGAATGGTGTAGACGGGTACGGAAAAATCCTGCGCTATTTTCCAGAGAGAATCTCCCTTTTGAACCGTATATTGGCGCAGGGTAAACTCTTCCGAAGCTTTTTTTTCGACAGAGATTTCCCCTGCTTCCAGTTTTTCTTCCAGAAGGCGACTCTCCTCGGTTTCTATTTCCGGGTGCTCACGAATTGTGGCAAAATAATTTTCTATGACAGCATCAATTTCGCGGGATAATACGGGAAGTTCCGAAACCGGTTCCGTCGGCTTTTCTGGAGCCGTGTTAGACAAACGAGGAGATTCTCCCGCTACGACATCTTCCGTAGAAAGAATCAGCACAATTCCAACAAGAGAAATCGCACTTACGGTGAAGAGAAAACGGTCGAGAAGCCGCATACTCTAAGGAGTATCGGCGGGTTTCGCTTTTTCCTCCAGCGCTTTTTGGACGGCCCGGCGCGAGTGGACGAGACTGTTCCATTTACCAGGCTTTTCGTAAAAACGAGCAAGGGCATAATAGGCTTCGCTGCGGTTGGTCGCATCGGGAAAAAGAAAAAGATTATGGGAAAGTGAGAGAATGGCCAGTTCAATTTCGCCGCTTGCTGCTAAGTACTCTGCGAGTGCAATGGATGGAAGAAGAGACGGGGCCGACTCGGTCTTATTTGCCAGAGAAGACATATCGGGTAAGGAACGCACCCTGCGGACGCATTCCCGAAGTCCGTAATATCGGCTGCACCGCATGGAATAGGAACGCTCCGATTCGGCATTCGAAACGGTTTTGCCTGTATAGGCATTCAGCAAATTTAGAAAGTGCGAAAATTTGGGCTGCATAGCCAAATACTCCTCTGCCCTTGCATATTCTCCCGATTCAATCCATCCCATTACCTCGGGAGGCAAAGCAGGCAAGAGCTCTTTCTTATCTGTCCCAGACAAAACAGAGAACAGGAGTAGATTCCAGAGCAGAAACCGGCGCATTTATTCCAGGAATGGCAAAGGGCTGTCCTGTAAAGATTTTTTGTTTACAGATTCCTGTGTATCAGGAACGCTCTCCGGTTGTGTTACCGCCGACTCTGCCTGTCTACGGGGAAAATCACCGTTGCGCGGTTCCAGATCCACGGGGTCCGACGGTGCCGCTATCGAGGCATCTTCAGGCAGCAGAGCCGTTCCGCGAATGGTGAGCATTTCATCTTTTTCGCCAACAAGATGCCCCAGTGTGTCGCGCCCCAGATTCACAAATCCCGTAATATCCTTCTCTTCTTCAAATTCTTCGGAAAACGTTGTTTCAATATCCTCAATGAGTTGTTCGCGCTTTGCATTTTCTTCCCGCAGTTCTTCCAGATAGTACAAATCGCGCGCGGTTTTGGACAGCTGCAGTCCGGGAGGCGGGGCATCTGCCATTCCCTTTCGGATGGCAATGAGAATCGCAAAAAGAGCGGCCATAGCCACAATGGCATAAAATCCTTTTTTGATGAGATCCTGAATATGGCCAGGAATTTTATCGATCAGGTTGTCCACAATCTGGAGATACTTGCCCATGGCATACAATCGGAATATTAAAAAAGAATGTCCAGTCATTTATTATCTTGACCTTACACTTACTTTCTGTATAGGAACACATGAAAAAAGTTTTTCTACTGCTATCCCTGCTGTTGTTTTCATCGTGCCAAATGCCCGGTTGGCTTTCCAGCTGGCAGCAGAAACAGTTAGAGAAACGCTATGGCAAAACAGTAGAAAACTCCACCCTGCGCGAATGGCAAAAACAGGCAGAAGGCTTTGAAAAAATAATCAACAAGCAGGCTGCCGCCGGGTCCAGGGCCGGAGCCTATTTCAGACAGCTCGGCGTGGCCTTTGCAGAAATGGAATCCTTTGAACTCTGTACGGAAAATATTGAAAAAGCAATTCACTACGGCCTTACCGATGCAGAAACATTTTATTACAAAGGCCTTTGCGAAGCAAATCTGGCCAAACGACACAACTGGCAATACGACTACGCCACCAAAGCCGAGGCTTCCTTTCTCAAGGCGCTCAGCAACGATCCAACGCACGCAAAATCTAAGTACTATCTGGGGCTCGTCTATTTTCATGGTTATGGTTCCAACAATCCGTTCCGAGTGCTAAACGAAGAACTAACAGCCACGCAAATGGATTACCGCGAAAAGGCCATAGCCCTGTTAGAACAATACCGAAGCGAAAACAATCGCGATACCAATGGCTATTTTGCCCTTGCGCAAATATATGCGATCACGGGAGACAAAGCAAAGGCCATGACAACAACGAGCGACTTAACCAATATGCTCATAAAGCAGTATCCTAATCATTATAAAGAAATGCCAGAATACAAAAATGCAATTGAAAATTTGAAACAGCTCAACCCATGAATTGCCATACGGACAAAGAAACCCTGCTTGCGCTCAGTTCCCTGGGAATCGGCTGGACGCGCCAGTTAAAAAAAGGGTGCGAAAAAGGTTTGTCTTTGCGGGAAACCTCCGAAATTCTGTATGGCAAAAAAATATTTTCAGCGCGCGAAAAAATTCCAAAATTACTGGAAATCACGGAGAGGGAAAACATCAAGATCATTTTTCCAGAAACCTTTCCCGCCCTTCTCAAAGAACTGCCCTATCCCCCCATCGTATTGTACGCACGGGGAAACGTCGATCTTCTGCACCGCGCCGGGGTATCGCTCGTGGGCACGCGCACTCCATCCATTGCTGCCGGCATAGTTGCCACGACAATTGCGGCAAAAATGGCAGCCCTCAAGCTCGTTACAGTAAGTGGTTTTGCGCATGGCATCGACAGCATTGTGCACGAAAAAACCCTGCTGTCAGGAGGAAACACAATCGCCGTGTTAGGCCGCAGTTTGACCGGATTGCGGGTAGAAATTCTGTACCAGCAGGCACTGGAGAATCGCCGTATACTGTATATCTCCGAATTAGCCCCAGGAATTCCCACCCAAAAGCACCACTTCCCCATGCGCAATCGTATCATTGCCGCGCTCACTCTCCATACCTTTTTTCTGAGCGGAAGCTTAAAAAGCGGAGGACTCATTACGGCAAATATGGCACTCGATCTCGGCAGAGAAGTAATAACTGTTTCACACGATCTGCTTCAAAATAACGAAGGAGGAGATTCTCTCGCATCCCAGGGTGCGCGCAATGCATTGCACTACCTTGAATTACAGATCTATGCCCAGGCGGTTTCTGCCAATTACAAAAGTGTATCGGCTCATTATCTTGGAAGTGGTGAATGGCTGGAAATCAGCGCCGATCGTTCTTCTTTCTGGAATTCTCTTCGCGAAGAACTGCTTCAAATTTTTCCAGATACAATTCCAGATCTTTGAGAGGCTCGCTCTGCTTAATGGTAAAGCGCGGATAAATTGTATCATCGCGCCGCGCGATCTGCCCCCCTACGCTAACCTGGTACGTATAGCCTGCAAGAACGGGTAGATCGAGATTGTCCTTTGAGTAAGAACCGTACGGCCAGGCAAAACCCTGCACAGACAGCCCCATTTCATATTCCAGAAAACGGCGCGAAAGATAAAGCTCTCGAAAAAGCGTTGCTGAATCTTTCTTTTTGAGATCCGAATGGCTTCGCGAATGCGAACCAATTTCTATTTTACTCTCCACAGCTGCTATCTCACGATAAATTCTGGATCCCGGCTTATAGCGGTCAGAGTAGAAAAAAAAAGTAGCTCCATAGGAATATTTTTTGAGCATTGGAGTGACAATTTTCAACGTTGAACTGTATCCATCGTCAAATGTTAAAACAACAACGGGGCGATTGAAGGTATCGCGGGAAAGCCATTCTTTCATGGATACAACTTCGTAACGGTTTTGGAGGCGCAGGAACACACTGTCGAGTTCCTGCATGGAAAGGGAATATTCTCCTTTACCGTCAATGTCGTGGAGGCAAAGAATCAATGCACGGTCCGATGCAAACAGAGGAATACTAAAAATGAGCAGAACGAACCAAATTTTCACCATCTATATACGCAAAAAACGATTTGAAGAAGCAAGAACTTTATTTCTTAAAGAAATTGAGAAAGCTTTTGCAAAAGGTGAAAGAGAAGTAGAAGTCATTCACGGAATCGGCGAGCATATCCTTCGAAAGATGGTACTAAATGAATGCTCCAAAATCGATTATGTGCGCGTACAGGAATCCCATTTTCACTCGAACCCTGGCGTTCTGAAACTGGAACTGCTTATTCCCGACCCGTCGCTGTTAAAGAAATACCTTGCCTGAGTCGCCTCGCTACCATAGAATCGATAATTTTGACTACATAATCGTTTTCTATATTGAGAAGAGTGCCTTCTTTCCAGTCCCCAATATTGGTTTTTAGAATAGTTTCGGGAATAATATCCAGCCGAATTCTGCCCGGAAGAATTTCGTGAATGGTAAGGCTGATACCATTTACGGCCAAAGATCCTTTATGAATACTGAAGGGAGAATCGTAATCGATATATATTTTCCAGTCTGTTTCACTTTGGACAATGGAAGAAACGAGCGCCATTTGCTCTACATGGCCCTGTACAATATGTCCACCTAAAAAGGTGGAAGCAGTAGCGGCGCGTTCCAGATTCACCCGGTCTCCCTCCTGCGCATTTCCTATATTGGTAATGGATAGAGTTTCTGGCAGAGTAAAAAAAGTGAAGTAGTTGTTTTCGTTAGATTCGACGGTTAAGCAGACACCGTTGACAGCAATACTGTCTCCTGGTGCTGCATTAGAAATTTTTTCGCTGGCCTGAATCCAGAATCTTTTTCCGGAAGGCAGAGACTGGATTTTTGTAATTTGTCCAGTCTCTTCTATAATCCCTGTGAACATTTTAGCGGGCGAAGGGACTCGAACCCTCTCTAAAAGCTTGGAAGGCTTTTGTGCTACCGTTACACCACGCCCGCACTCTATTAGAGCGGCTGGTGGAAATCCAGCGATTCCTGAAGGCCTGGGTCTCCTTCTGGCACCTGGTTTCCTTTTTCGAAGGCTCTCAGGACAATAAATCCAAAGACTCCGATGGCTCCCAAAAATAGGCCAATTTCAATGAACCCGAAAGGGAATCCATGAATAAAGTGGCCTGCATGGGGAGCCGCGTGCGCAGCTTGTTCAGCATGAGCTGCTGTCTCCGCATGCGCTACGTTTGCAGTGTTATCAATAAAGGCACCATAGACCATCCAGATAACATCCACAAATCCCATGAAGGCAGTAATCCAAGCTGCGTTCATGAGGTGTGCCTCGCTTCTCTTTGTATCTCTGCTAATGAGATAAAAGAAAGGAACGAGAAAGTGGCCAAACCACAAGAACGAAGTGAAATAGGCCCAATCCCCCGTAAAGCGTTTTTCGTAAAAATAGGTTTCTTCCGGAAGGTTGGCAAACCACGTAAGCATGCTCATGGCAAACACAGTGTAAGCCCAGAATGTGTTGAATGCAAAGAGATATTTGCCCATGTCGTGCATGTGGTCAGGACCAATCGCCTTAAGTCCACCGTATTTCTTAATCAACAGAATAAGAATAATCATGGTAGAAATACCGGTCGTTGCCATCCCTGCAAAGTTATACATGGGATACAATGCTGTAAACCAGTGCGGTTCCAGAGACATCAGAAAATCTGTAACAGCAAAAGTAAACGTGAAAGCGAAAATTGTCAGGTACACAATTCCGGATTTCAGTAACTGGTGCGAAACGTGCGGATCTTTGGATTCATCCTGCGACTTCGAAAGCTTAAGAAGATACATGCCAATTCCGTACCATGCCGCAAAGTAGATGACAATGCGCACCCAGAAAAATGGTGTATTGAGGTAACCAGCTTTTTTCTGTAGAATAACGTCATGCGCGACAATGTCCGCATGCGACCATTCGTACAGGTTTCCGATTCCCAACGTTGCAACAACGGCAAGAAGAGCAAACGCAACCAGCAATACGTGAACCGTGTTTTCAGGTATGCGACGCACCACCACGGACCACTTAGCTTGGGTCACATACTGTGTTGCAGACCAGAAGCCACCCGCAAGGCCCATGATCGTAAGATACCACGCAAATGCGAGCAAACCGGCCCACCCTCTCTGCACATCAAGCAGAAAGGATACAGCCATCGACAGAACGCCAATCCCGATAAATCCAACGAGAATGGTCATCATTTTTTGAGGAAGCTTAAAAGTATTCATTTGTTATACCTCACTTGGGAGCCTGAAGAACATTCTTCACATACCAGGCAATGGCCCAGCGATTTTCTTCGCTAATTTGAGAAGCATGACTTGGCATAATGGCACCACCGGTCGTTACATAGTGATACACTTCGGGCAAAGTCTTACTTGTATAGGTAATGGCCGCAGCGCCCGGGAACTTGATCCCAACTTTGCCGCCACCATTGCCTTCTGCACCGTGGCAGTGAGAGCAGTTAATTCTGTACTGTTCTTTACCGGCTTTTGTGTTGATGGTGGCAGGTACAGGAATATCCTTTGCCTGCTCCAAACCGTTCAAACCCCAGAGAATATTGGGATACACGCTGGCTTGATAGGCGATGCTGCCTTCCGGAGGAAGGAGATTGCCTACTTTACCAGTCGTCTTATCAACTTCCTGAGCATCGACCGCCAGGGAATAATTCATATCCGGCATATACTCATATCCACCGCAATTCGCGAGGATTAGAGATAATCCCATAAGGGCAATTGTCATCTTAATCTTCATACCGCGCATCCTTAGTTGACCGACCGGATCTCCATAGCGAGAGAACCGAGAATTTTTTTCACTTCGCTTTCTGGAATGGTATCGCCTATCCAGATCGCAAAACCATCGGAAGTAGCCTCACTGATCGGAGGTTTCCGGTTGATGCTGCCCATTCCACTCAGTGCCATAAAACCACCGACTGTTGACAAAGAAGCAAACAGAATCATGATTTCAAAAAAGAGAGGAAACATGGAAGGAAAGTTGAAAAAACCCTTTCCTCCGTAAATAATGGGCCAGTCAATCAGCGTAATGTAACCAATGTAGGAAATATTCGCTGTAAATCCGGTGATTCCCCCAATCAAAGTGATGAAAGGCAACCACGATCGCTTAAGACCCATTGCCTCGGACATTCCGTGAATAGGAAACGGAGCAAAAGTATCAAAGCGGTTAATTCCTGCATCGCGAACTTTTTTGGCAGCTTCGAGAAGATCGTGCGCATCTTTCACTCGCACGACATAGCCAGAGTCTACTTCTTCATAGCTAAACAGGCCTTCTTTTATTTCTTTAAAACTTGGCATATCTTACTCCTGATTAATGGTGACCTTTTCCTTTGGCCAGATCCCCTGCCTCATCCATTTTCACCTCTGTAAAGGCAATGGAAGGAAGCACGCGAACAAAGAGCAGGAAGAAGGTAAAGAACATAGCAAACTCACCGAGCACAACGAGCACGTCCCAGACCGTTGGAACATAAAGTCTCCAACTGGATGGAAGAAAGTCGCGTGCAACGGGTGTTACAACGATCACAAAACGCTCAAACCACATGCCAATGTTGATAATCACGGTCATAATGAAAAGAAGCGTATGGTTATTGCGAAGCTTCTTGAACCACATGATATGCGGAGGAAGAAGAATGGTTACCATGGTAAGCCAGAACGCCCATGCGTACTCGCCAACAAAGCGATAAGTCCAGACATATTGCTCAAAACCGTTGGCACTGTAATAAGCCATAAACAACTCAACGAAGTAACCAAAGAAAACGAGCATGCCCGTAAACAGCATTACCCAGCCAAGGTTGTCAATATGGCGATCCGTTATGTATGCCTTCATATTAAAGGCAGAGCGCATAACGATTACCAAGGACAATACCATCGCAAAACCAGAGTAAATAGATCCAGTGATGAAGTTGATGGGAAGAATGGTTGAGTGCCAACCCGGGATTACGGATGTAACGAAGTCAAAGGACAGAATAGACTGAACTGACATTACGAGAGGTGTTGCCAAAGCTGCAAGGAGCATCACCATTTTTTCATAATGGTGCCATGCTTTTCCAGACCCTACCCAGCCGAGAGCAGCTACTTTCAACAACCAGACGCGCATTTCGAGAAGTTTTTCACCGATTGCTGTTTTAGCTTTGAACTGGTTGCGACCTATAACAGCGCGGTCTCTCATGGCAGCAAAGTCTGGCAGCAGACCCATGTACCAGAAAAAGAGAGAGACTGTAAAGTACGTTGAAATAGCATACACATCCCACAAAAGAGGTGAGTTAAAGTTATTCCACACCGGACCTCTATCATTTGGATATGGGAAAAGCCAGTTGACCATCCACGGACGACCCAGGTGAATCAGAGGCAAAAGAGCCGCAGTCATCACAGCAAAGATTGTCATGGCTTCTGCAGCGCGATTGATGGACGTTCTCCAGCGCTGGCGGAACAGGTACAGGATGGCAGAAATCATGGTTCCCGCATGGCCAATCTCCAGCCAGAATACGAGACCAATAATATAAACCCCCCAGCTTACGGGACTGTTGATACCGAAAATACCAAGTCCTTTTACGAAACTGTAACCAATTACCCCGAGATACACGAGCAGTCCGGTAAGACTGATGATGAACCATGTCCACCATGTCTTTTCCGGAAAGCCTTCTACAGGGCTGAGGATGTCGTTGTCTATTTCAGCATAGGGTTTACCTATGGTGTATGCATTTTTTGCAGCGTCGAGACTCATTGTTACTCCCTTGCCTTAAGCCTTATTTTTTATTCTTACCATGTAACTTACCACAGACTCAACATTGACTGCAGCAAATAACTTGTAAGCGCGGGGATTGGCAGCCTGTTTGGAAACCACAGACTGCTCATCATTGATATTTCCAAAGGTGATGGCATCAGCCGGACAGGCCTGCTGGCAAGCTGTCAGAATTTCTCCATCCTTAAGCTCTCGCCCTTCTACCGACGCCTGCTGTCTTTTATCAGAGATGCGCTGCTGGCACATGGAGCATTTTTCAATGACCCCTTTGGAGCGAACAGTGACATCCGGATTGAGAGCAAACTGCTGAGGTGCCTTGAGCTTACCTTCCCAGTTTTCAAACCAGTTAAAACGACGGACTTTGAATGGGCAGTCATTGGCGCAGTAACGAGTACCAATACACTGATTATAGGTCATGTAGTTGAGACCATCATCACTGTGAGCAGTTGCGCCCACCGGACAAACGTTTTCGCACGGCGCATTGTCGCAATGCTGGCACATGACAGGCATAAAGAATACTTCCGGATTCTCCATTTTCTCGTCGTGCTTTTCTTCTTCGTGGTTCCAGTAGCCGTAATAGCGGTCGATGCGAAGCCAGCTCATTTCTGCGCCGACATCGATTTCCTTTTTGCCCACGGCGGGAACGTTGTTTTCAGAATAGCAGCTTACAACGCAGGCAGAACAACCTGTACACTTATTGAGATCTATCGCAAGATTCCATTTGTGCGGTTCGTACTTATGCCTCTTGTAAAGACCTTTCGCCTTTCCAAAATGAGGAATTTCTTCGTGCTGGTGGCCAGCTTTGGGGTTTTTCAAGAATTCAGAAAGAGTCGCTTGGCGGACAATACCTCTTTCGATAGCCATTTCGTGGTGTCTCTGTGTAGAAACAAGTTTGTATTCTTTGGAAGACTTTGCTGCGGCTACAGCAATACCAGCCGTTACGACATCGCCTTTCTGAAAACCGGCAATTGCCATTACATTCTTTCCAACTTTGTCCCCTACTTTGCCGATGGACGTATGTCCATATCCGATGGCAGCAGCCAAATTTCCGGCTTTAAGACCGGGCTGAACGAAAACAGGCAGTGTAATGGAAGCTTTCCCAGTAGTGAGCTTCAGGAAGTCCCCTGTTTTCCAGCCATTTGCTTTGGAATCAGCAGGAGATACGGCAACATAGTTATCCCATGTCACTTTGGAAACGGGATCCGGAAGTTCATGGCGAAAAGAAATATTGCCGCCGGAACCGTCTCCAATCTGAACTGACTCGTACAGGGAAAGGCGGTAGCCCTCTGCTTTCGCAGGAGCCTTAAGAGAGAATGCAGGGAGAGAGACTTTGGCGGCAACAGAATTGACTGATGCAGCAAATCCTTCTCCAAGAAGTTCTTCCCAACCTGTTTTTACGAAAGTAGAAGAAAGAGCAGCGACAGCTTCTTTAGAAGAGACAGTTTCCCCGGAGAGTTCGCGCAGAATTTGTGCCGCTTCGCGGGTATCCGCAATTGGACGAATTGTCGGCTGGACAACACTGTAAACTCCGTAAGAAAGGCCATCGGACCAGCTTTCCAGATAATGACTGGCTGGCAGCAAATACGTAGCAAGGCTACCTGTCTCATTTGCGCGATCGCCAATGTATACGACTGTTTTTGCCTTTTTGATCGCTTCTGCAAAGCCAGCTGCTTCGGGAAATTCAAAAACTGGATTTACCCGATCAATGACGACAGTCTCGTACTTTCCAGCTGCGAGATCTGCCATAAAAGCAGCCATTTCGCTGTCAGAAGAAACGGAAGTTTCATCAAGCATGGGAGCATCGAGATCTACCGTGGGACCAATGTTGGCAAGGAGATCGTTGAGATAATACGCTGCGGCTGCAACTTCACCAGATTTTCCGCTGCGAGCATGGATAGATCCAGCGAGAACGAGAGACTTACCCTTGTTCTTTGTGAGTTCCGCAGCAATAGCTTTAATATCTTTAGCGGGGATTCCAACGGAAGCTTCCGCTTTTTCTGCTGCAAACGCAGACAGAGCTGCATTATTACCTACTTCGTACGCGAGAGAAAGCAACAGAGCAAGCTGACTTCCACCGTTGATTGCATAGCGGGTATCTGCATTGGAACCGGTCAGAGTCATGTTGCTCTCTAACGATATGAGCCGGTTCATGGATTTGTCTGCTGTACGGCGGGCACTGAATTGCTTGGTAAACAGCTCTGGAGATAACCAGGAACCAAGGAAGTCCGCATCGACAGAGAGAATAAGGTTTGCTTTGTCTACGCGGAACGATGGAATAAAGGATTTTCCGAACGCCAGTTTTGCACCGTTCAGGAGCTCTCTTTGGGTGCCGACGGCATCGTACACGATCGTCGTTGCGTTGTACTTTTTAGCAAAGTTAGCGATGGCTGCTTTTTCGGATGGACTATACGAAACACCGGTCAGAACCGCAGTTTTTTTAGTGAGTGCAGTTTTGATTTCGCCATACGCCGCATCCCATGCGATGGGAGCATTCCCTTTTACAGGATTTTTGGCACGGTCTGGATCGTACAGATCCCATATAGTTGCTATGGTATCGGCGCTAACAGCACCTTTGTAGACTGGATGACCAGAATGGCCTTCAAGTTTGTTTGGCTTGCCTTCCTGTGTTTTTACGAGAACAGGCGAAACACCTTTGGAAGACACGCGCGCGGTTGCATAATAGACAGCGTTTCCAGGAACAAAGTTCATGGGGCGCTCAAAGTAAGGAACAATTTTCTCCACCGGCTTGCGGGCGCAGCTTGTGGCCACCATGGAAATGGAGGCACCCATGAGAGTTAAAAAGCTTTTACGCTTGAGATTAGCGTCCACTCCGCGCTTTATCAAGTCGCGGACACCTTTGGAAAATTCATCGCCTTCTTCCCATTTTTCTTCGGGAAGATTACCTGATTGTCTGGCTTCGTAAGAACGCCAGATTTTAATGCCTTCTTTATCTACTGACATATATAAACTCCAGTTTCTGATTAATAATGGCAAACGCTACAGGACACAGAAACGCCGTGTTCCTTGTATTTACCTTCGTTTCTGAAATCGCGATGACAATTCACGCAATCACCCATGTTAAGTTTGCGTACCTGTTTGATTTCAGCCATATTGGTTACATCGCCATGGCACTCTTTACAGGCGCTGATAGTTGGCTCGCCCTCTTTCAGCAATGCTTTTACGTGCGGAGCATGGGAAAAACGAACGAAGTCGGGAGAATTATGAACTCTGACCCACTCCGGGGATGTTTTATTGGCAATATGGTCTTTAATTTTTTGGATTTCTGCCTGTTGTTCTGGCGTTGAGCCGCCAACCATGGAGTGGCAGTTATTACAAACATTGGTAGAAGGAACTGCTGCTTTGGCAGATACAGTAACTCCCGTATGGCAGTATTGGCAATCTATCCCATATTCTCCGGCATGCGTTTTATGACTAAAAGCAATTGGCTGATCGGGAGTGCCTCCTCCGCAGTTAAGGGAGGAGACAGCCAACCATGCCAAGAGCGAGATCATTGTGAAAGACTGTTTAGCTTTTCCTGTTTTGATCATGGTTGCTCCCGGTTTTTTTAGTGACCAGCTTTAGACAGCTCGATTACGTATTCTGCAACAGCTTTGACTTCTCCGTCGTTGAGCTGAGCAGCATAACCAGCCATTGCTGTACCAGGTACGCCATTTTTGATGCTTGCAGAAACGCCGGCGAGGTCGCCACCTTTCTTGAAGCCAGCTGTGAAGTTAGCCGCTTTAACAGCTACGCCAGTAGGACCATCGCCTTTGCCGGTTTCACCGTGGCAGGCAGCACAACCACCTTTGCCATTATACAGATCTTTGCCGCTAACTGCTGCTGCAACTGCAGGAGGTGCTGCGGGTGCAGCCGCTTCTTCTTTTTTGCCGCCACAGGCTGCAAATACAACGCTGATAGCCGCAAGAGCTGCCAGAGAGATTACCTTTTTATTCATCATATTTAGTTACTCCTATCTATTAACCATGGCCTTTATAAGGGCTTACCACACAATAAAAAATTCGACGTTCTCCCGGCAAGAATAATTTGACAGAATTTTGACAAATATAAGAATATTGTCGCGCCAGATACGGTCTTACAAACAGGATACATTTCTTAGAACGATTGCCCGTTTGGACACAAAATACGTCCTGCCGGCTGCGGGGCCCTGCCCGGGTAGGGCTTTCCCTGGATGTTTTTTAACAGCCTGTTAAAGCAGAATGGTCTCTGCTATTTCAAGATTGTACGCATCGAGACCCACTACCTTTTTGGAAGAATGGGCCAGCAGGGCAATTTTTCGTATTCCCAGGAAATGGAGAATTTGCGCGCCCACGCCAATATTGCGCAGAATTCGCTCTTCGGATTCACGCGTTTCTCCATGGAGAAATTCAAGCAGTTCTTCTTTATCTTCCCCAATAAGTATGACTGCTCCATTGGGGCGTTTGCGAATAATCTCAAAGGATTCGCGCAGGGAATCGCTTTCCCCTGGTTGCAGCAACACGGAGAGGCTTTCGAGAAGATTGTGATTTTGGACGCGCACAGGAACAACATCTCCCTCAGAAAACTCTCCCTTAACTAGGGCAAAGTGAACGCGATCATCGAAGGGGGTGGTAAAGACTTTGAGGCTGTACATTTGTCCATCGCGGTCTATAGTTCGTTCAAAGGCAAGCTGTATGGACTGCTCGCGTTTTCTTCGATACTCTATGAGGGATTCAATCGTGACTATTTTGAGTTTATGTTTTGTCGCAAATAATTTGAGATCGTCCATGCGCGCCATGGAACCATCGGGTTTAAGGATTTCACAGATAACCGCGACAGGTTTTTTCCCCGCAAGCCGCGCGAGATCTACGGATGCTTCTGTGTGCCCTGCCCGCACGAGAACGCCACCTTCTCTCGCTACCAGCGGAAAAATATGCCCAGGCCGCACAAAATCTGCGGGATGCGCTTTCTCGTCTGCCAGCAGGCGAATGGTTTCAAATCGATCGTGTGCGGAAATTCCCGTAGTTACGTTGCGCCTTGCATCTACCGATACGGTAAACGCTGTCCTGTGGTGGTCTTCGTTTTCTCGCACCATGGGGAACAGATGCAGGGCATCGGATCGTTCCTGCGTAATTGGAACACAAATGAGACCACGTCCTTCTGTGGCCATAAAATTTACAGCTTCCGGCGTGATATCGTCGGCAGCCATGACGAGATCGCCTTCGTTCTCCCTATGTTCGGAATCGGTTACAATGATCATGCGCCCGGCTTTGAATTCCTGTAGGGCGCACTCGACCTCGCAGAGCGAAGAGTTTTCGCTCCTAGCAAGGAGTTTACGAAAAGCGGAAAGCATGGAATTGCTTAGTCTTTATTGCTCTGGCGCTCCACAATCTGCAGCCATGCAACCGGCAGAAAAAGCGCAATAATAAACCCGACGAGTACGGGAGCGAGTACGAGTGCGAGCCAGCCCATGGGGGAAACCAAGACTGCCCCTGCCCCAAAAATAATTCCCAATAGTAAAAAAATCCAGCCTCTTTTAGTCATACAATCCTCGTTTGTTCTCTGAACCGTTGATCCCTGATATTTCCGTTTTGTGGATATATGGCAGCGGATTCCGAGATGATTTTGGCAGCACCCTGCGATTGCATTCTCTGCACGTTCCACCCTCGATTCAGTTACAGACTTGTAAAGTCTTTTTGCGTGCGCCCTACTCTTTCGA
>DYPL01000039.1 GCA_020719945.1 Turneriella parva | reverse complement strand
ACTGCACAAGCGGTGCGAGATGCTATTTATAACTGAGGCTGTAATTTTGCGCATTCTCATTGAGGCAATTCTGTCAATGCCTGAGAAACGAACAATAGATCGGCAGCCACTTTAACGAAAATTTTGCATGCTGTAAATCCCTGCATAGCCTGCTCTGAGTGTATCCGAAGGGGGCATGGCCCTTCATCTACTGCGTCCACTTCCGACGGCGCGGGGGGAAACTCCGCCTCACATAAAAAGTAATAGAAATTTGAGGAAGTCTTCTGACAATGGAACGAGGCTGCTGCGGTGTTCGTGAAGAACAATGTTTGAACCATAGAGCATTCTCCGGGATTCTGGATTTGTGTCTGGCAAAAGTAGGGATAACCTCCCGAAGAGTAGCCTTGCGCAATCGGAAGCCCACCTGGTTTCACGGTTCAAACCAGGACCACGGCACAGCGGGGCCTCGCTTTTTCTATGGAACGCGATCCAAATGAACAGGAACACCTTGAGACAATAAAAATCTCGTTGGCAAAAGGGCAGGGCAATGTTTTAGAGGAAGATGCGTTTCGTCATCTGTACAATCGTTATACGCCAGTGTTTGCCAGTCTTCTTGGCCCCCGCTGCCATTATGACCAGGAGCTCATTGCTGACTGCCTGCAGGAAGGCTGGAGTGAAGTGCTTGCTTCGCTGAAGCGCTATGATATTTCGCGTTCTTTTTTTTCGTGGGCAGCCATTATTTTTTTGCGCACGGTTCGTCGCGAAAAGCGCAAACTGGGAAAGGTTGGGAAAGAATTTGAGATTACTCCGGAGCGCTGGCAGTTTCTTGCTGACAGTGCAGAGTTAGACACAGACTCCGAACAGAAAGAAATACTTGCTTCTTTGCAGCGTGCTCTCGACAGGCTTGCTCGCGAGGATTATACGGTTTTGCACCTTCGCTATTTTGAAAAAAAGAAAATACAGGATATAGAAGTGCTGATGGGGCTTTCCCGCAGCGCGGTTTTTTATAGAATGGAAAGAGCCCAGAAAAAACTGAAAAAACTGATGGAGCAGGAATGGGGAAAAGATTCATTATAGGATTACTGTTCTCTGCCGCTTTGTTCGCGCAGAGCATGGAACCTCACATTGGAAAATTAGACAAATCAGGGCGCGTAGAAATCAGCGTTGATCTATCTGAAACTGAAAACGTGATAATCCAGGGACAAATCTTTTATCGCGAACACTGGCGCGTGGTTCACGCATCTTGGAAAGAGAATCTCATTGTGCTGGATCCTGGTCCCTTGTTTGCAGAGTCGCCTTACCGCATTCTAATTTTGCGGGGCCAATCAGAACCCAAAAAACCGGAGGATTGAAGATTCTGGAGGTGTGATTTCCCGTTCGCGGTTTGTTATTTCTGGCGACAGTAATTCTGGGCGTTGTGGCCCTTCCTGTGAAACGCGCGGGGCTTCGTAAATTACGGATGCCTGGGGAGCGAGTTTATCGATTCGTAAAAATTCTAATAGTTCTGGATATTTGCGAATGAGCTGTGCGTATTTTTCTGCCCGCATGGTTTCTGTTTCCAGATTTTTGTTTGCCGCGTACCGCTGCGCTTCGTTTTCAATTTTACTGATGAGAGCTTTTGTGCGGGCCTGCTGTAGCGGCAACAGCGATGCGAGCTGCTGTTCGTAGCGAGCTGCATCCGGAATGGCAATTTCCAGAATTTCCACTTTTTCTATTTTGATTCCTTGTTTTCCGTCTATGGAGAAAGCTGCGGCAAGCTGGTTCTGGAAAGAGTCAGTTGTTTGTGCATCTTCCGATATATAGTTGTGAAAGCGCTGGAACAGAAACGGAATATCACCGGACGTTTTATACATCTCCGGGAATTTTGCGCGAATAATCAACCCTGCTTTTTCTGCGACAATGCCGGGCAGCAGGGAGGGGTTACCTCCGAGGATCGAATGCAGAAAGCGCGGGGCATTATCCGGCAAAAGAGAATAGTGCAGTTTAAATTGAAGTCGTATTCTGTAGGCGTCCGGAAGATCGAGATAATCGCCATATTTTAAGGACAGCAACGTTTCTATTTTCTGCATTTGTATTCCGGCGGGCAACAGATAGAGGGTATAGCTGTTGGGTACAAACCAGGTTGGAATAAAATGATTTCCGGGTGTCAAAACAACGGGCGGTTTTTTCTGGTCTACTCTTTCGAGGATAGCGTTTTGCCCCGGTGGCACTTTTACAAATGAGAGGAGGGTGGCAGAGAGTAGCAGGCCTGTAAAAATGGACTGGAAAAAAAAGCGTGCCAATCCTCTCATAAAAGAATTATTTTTCCGGTTCGCTGTGTTCCATGTCCGGATTGAGCCTTACGGGTCTTTCAGGATTGATGGTTGTGATGGCGTGCTTGTAAATGAGGCTTTGCTTTCCTTCGTTTTCGAGCACAATGGTAAAATTGTCGAAGGAGACGGCGCGACCTTTAATGGGAACTCCATTGGAAAGGTACACGGTGATGAGCATTTTCTCTTTTCTCACCTGGTTTAAAATAAAATCCTGAATGCTGTTTTTGACCATGGGGTTCTCTCTTTTTTTTGTAACATCTGAAAAGCCGCTGATTTTGCTCACGAGTCTGCTGTTGATAATAGCGAGACTGCTTCCCGAAGCCTTACGGATAAAAACTGCATTGCTTGAGGCGGGTCAACGATTTTTATTCTCGGCTCATTCCGGGTCCAGGTGAGCTGCCTTTTTGCATAACGCCTGGTATTCATCGCGATGGTATCGCGCAGGCTTGCAATCGCTTCCGGAGACAGCGAGGCGGCTCGTCTCAAATAATGAGTCTTCAAATATTCCATAATTTCAGCGTATCCAATAGTGTTTAGTC
Organism: Turneriella parva; assembly: GCA_020719945.1. Classification (GTDB taxonomy): domain Bacteria; phylum Spirochaetota; class Leptospiria; order Turneriellales; family Turneriellaceae; genus DYKF01. The sequence continues at coordinate 16,826 of DYPL01000039.1, read as the reverse complement.
CTGGATCGGAATGTCCAAAACCCAGAGTAAGTAGAGAGTCTGTTTCTTCTGCAAGCCCTGCTGCGAACATTGCCTTCGTGCGCTCGTTAATGCGCCTGTACAATTCTTTTCTATCGGGTTCCATGGAAAAGGCAAAAAATCTGTATCTTCCCCAAAGTCCGTTCTGTTTTTCCTGTCTGGAAAAAGGGCTTCCAGATGCCAGGGAAACCAGCAGGGCCCGTTCTCTGCGCAGCCTGTTGCCTTCGGGAATTTTTTCTGAGGATGCCGGATCCGCAGCCAGTAGCCGTCTGCCGAGTTCTTCGTCACTCAAAGAGAGAACTTCCCGTTCCAGAGCGGTGGGAATCTGCGTTTCCGGGGGAAGTCCGTCCCATAAGGCTGCAAGATAAAACAGGGTGCCTCCAATGAGCACGGGGATTCGCCTTCTCTCGAGGATGTTTTCGATGGCTGTTGCGGCATTGCGAAGAAATTGTCCTGCGGAGTACTTTTCTTTTGGCGATAAAAATCCGAATAGATGGTGAGGAAAACGTTCTAATTCGTGCGGCTGTGGCATGGCTGTTCCGATTTTCATGTTGGCATACATTTGTCTTGAATCCATGTTAATTACTTCTATGGGCGTTTCGCGTGCAAGGGAGTAGAGCAGGGCTGACTTTCCGGCTCCTGTAGGGCCCGTGATGACGATGACAGGATTCATGTAGCGGAAGGAATTTCCCGGTCTATGATGGAGAGCACTTCGGCGATTGCTTTTTCGAGGAGGTCGTTTGTTACGGCATAATCGAATTCTGGTTCTGCGTGGATTTCTTCTATAGCGAGCTGAATTCTTCGCTCAATTTCTTTTGCGCTCTCGGTACCCCGTGCAGTCAATCTTTGGCGAAGTATTTCAATAGACGGTGGTTTGAGAAAAATGGTGAGCATGGGGATTTTTTTTTGCAGGAGAATGCGGGCTCCCTGCACGTCTATATCCATCACTGGGGTTTTTCCATCCGATAGAATGCGGTCTATTTCGCGGCGTGACGTTCCGTAAAAGTTTCCAAGCACTTCGGCATATTCCAAAAATGCGTTTCCGTCTATTTCTTTGCGAAATTGCTCGATGGATATAAACCAGTAATGCACTCCATTTTCTTCTCCGGGGCGATTTTTGCGCGTCGTTGTGGAAACAGAGTAGGCCAGGTTTTTCCGCTGAGCGAGTATCTCTTTTATTATAGTATTTTTACCTGTACCCGAAGGAGCGGAGAAGAGAATGAGGCGGTTCATGGAAACCAGTCCAGCCAGAAAGACGCTTCGTAAACATGTTTTCTTCCAAATCATCTGGCTTCTCCAGTGTTTTGCGGTCAGAGCGCGCAGCGAGCCGCAGGCAGAATAACCAAAGGGTTGAAAACACGCTGGAAATAGTAAATCCTTTATCCAAATAAAATCCGTTTACAGGAAGAAACACTTTGGCAATGATTCCGCAGGAGAACCCCCATGGCAGAAAATTTTAAAGTACTCATAGCAGACAACCTCGATGCAGACGGTGTAGAAATTCTAAAAGCGTCTGGCATGATAGAGGTGGACTACCGCAAAAAAACCACCAAAGAAGAACTTCTCGAAATCATCGGACAGTTCGACGGTCTCATCATCCGGTCGGCAACTAAAGTAAATGCAGAGATCCTCGCAAAAGCAGACAAGCTCAAAGTAGTGATTCGTGCGGGCGTTGGAGTCGATAACATAGACATTCCAGCGTGTTCCCAGAAAGGCGTAGTGGTTATGAATGCGCCAGCGGGTAACTCGATCTCTACGGCAGAGCAGGCAATTGCTCTCATGTTTGCACTGGCACGAAAAACGCCGCAGGCAGATGCGTCCATGAAGCAAAAACAGTGGGAAAAAACAAAATTTAACGGAACGCAGCTTTCTGGAAAAATAGTGGGCGTTATCGGTTTAGGCCGCATCGGCAAAGAATTTGTGAAAAGAGCCAAAGGCCTTCAAATGACCGTCCTCGGTTTCGATCCGTTTATTCCCAAAGAGAATTTATCCTCACTTCAGATTGAACTCACGACGCTCGAAGATCTCCTCAAGCGTTCAGACTTTATCAGCGTACACACACCGCTATCTGAAACTACCAAAGGCATTGTGGGTATAGATAATCTTGGTCGCCTTAAAGACGGCGTGTATCTTATCAACGCAGCTCGCGGTGGAATTTTTGACGAAGCAGCCATTCGCGCCGGGATAGAGAACGGAAAAATAGCAGGTGCTGGACTCGATGTGTTCGCACAGGAGCCACCTCCCGAAGATATGCCTCTCTATGGTCTGGACGAAAAAGTGGTACTTACTCCGCACCTCGGAGCGTCAACAGATGAAGCCCAGCTCGAGGTGGCGCGCGAAACCGCTACATCCATGGTGGAGTATCTGCGCACGGGTACGGCCCGCAATTCTCTCAACTTCCCAACTCTCGATGCTGAGGAAATGGACGTTCTCTCTGACTGGTTCCTACTTGCCGAAAAAATCGGCTCTTTTTCCGCACAGTCGTACGAAGGCGCTGTCAAGCAGGTGGAATTTGAATTCAGTGGGGATATTACAAACCTGAATTTAACGCCACTGGAAACAGCGTTCAGCAAGGGCCTGCTGTCTGTGGCCATGGGTAGCGAAATGGTCAACCTGGTCAATGCGCCCGTATTTATGAAAGAGCGCGGTATATCCATTGTATCCTCCAAAAAATCGGGAACCGAAAAAGAAAACAACATGATGCGAGTCATCCTGCGCGGCGGAGAGGAAGAAATGTCCATTCGCAGCACGGTAAACTTTTCCGGAGGCACGGTAATCGGTGTGAACGGAATGGCCCTGGAATTCCGTCCCGAAGGCAACATTCTGTTAGTTCGTAATAAGGACGTTCCCAAAGTTGTGGGCGAAATAGGTACAATTCTCGGCGATGCGGGCATCAACATTGCATCCCTTCAGTTGAGCCGTGTGGCCAGGGGAGGCATTGCTCTCACGGTTGTAGAAGTAGACGAAGAAGTGCCAGAGGAAGTTCTTTCTACTCTGCGCGCCAAAGACTTTATTGTTACCGCGCGGAATATCCGCCTGTAATGAAACGCGCTTTGGTTCATCCCCCGCCTTTTTACAGGGCGGGGGAATTTGTTTTAGCAGAAACCAAAGACAGCTTTTATCCTTCTGAAATCATTTCTAAAATCAGAACTCCGCTTGGACGTACCCGGTTGGTATTGCGGGATCGCGAGTATGTGTTTAACGCCACAACGGTGACCGATAAAATTCTGTTTCCGGAATTGACGGTTGCGCGGTGGGTTTCCGTGTTCCTTTTTCTGCTTGCCGGTTTTCCGGTCATCCTTATTTGCCCTGACTGTCCGCTTTCCATAGGGGCGGCTCTGTTGCCGGCATTTGCCATAGCCTGGACGTATCTCGATCTGGAGGGTGGTGGATCTGCATTCTTTCCGATGCTGGTGCTGGGCGCAGGCGCACTGCTGGCATCTTGGCTCATGCCAGCCATGCTCTGGGTTTGGCCATTCGGCTTTGTATTGTATGTAATTTTCAGGATACCTGCGATAGAGCGTCTCGCAGCGCCTCGCAAAAGTTTTCGCTGGCTGGCAGCCCTTCTGTTTTTTCCCCTGTTTACTGGTGGAATTCTGTTTTCGGTGAGAGCAGAGCAGAAAATAGAAAAAGCGCCTCTGAGGATTGCAGAATCTATCAGCACCTTTGATTTGCAATGGAAACAAATAGATGAGACGGATTTCTTTTTTTCTCCCTACGCTCTTTTTCGTTTTTTGCCGGCACCGGCATGGCTGTATGCGCAAAAAGGAGATTCGGTTAGCCTGCTGTACCATACGGAAAAGCCCCAAAGCTGTGAAACCATAGAAAAGCAGATGGCCTTCTGGATGCTTACCCAAGGTTATAATTTTACAAAAAAGAAAAAAGACTCTCCTGCAACAGTGTACCATTATCAAAACAGAGCTTCGAGAAATGAGTTTCTCGTCTGTGTACCGGTAAGTGACAAGGGAATATATTTTCTCGTTCTTACGGTTTCACGGGATTGAGCGATTCCTGCCGAATTGTTGCTTTCTCCAGATTCTTTGTTTCAGAAAGCGAACAGCTCGGTTAAAATTTCTTTTTTGATTTACAGTCAGGGGGCCTGAAGGTATGATTCCGCATGTCGCTATCCGAAGAGCAAAAAAACGAAGTCTTAAAACTAAAAAAAATAGCAAAGCAGTACGAGGGAATTATTCGCACATCGCGAAGTGCGGATCAGCAGTTGCGGGCCAAAAAGGACCTCAAAAAGGTGCTCGACCAGATTGAGCTGATTGCCCCCGGCGGACTTGCGGATTCCGTGCAGGCTAACGATGGCGCTGCATCTATAAAAAAAGATGCCGGCTCCATAATGGCAGAGACAAATATATTGCGCAGGTATCCAGCCATAAAAATTCACCCAATCATAGAAGATACCGATATTAACCTGCTGCACACAATACTGCATATATGGGAAACAGAGTATTCCATTACTGTCGGCGACTCCCACATCAAGTTAGATTTTTCATCGTCAATGGAAAGAGACACCCATTTTGGAATGCTCGAAAACATTAAACGCCAGAGAAAAATTCTCATAGAATCGATTGATGACTTTTCACGCGCAACGCGCGAAGACGTAAAAGCACAGTTGAGAGAAATGAAGTCCCGCTATTCGCGGCATTTTCTCAAAGAGGGCTACATGTTCCTAAAATCGCTTCACGACTTTTGGCGCAAAGTGAGCGAATCTGTAACTCATGGTACGGGCGATTGTCTGAATCCGGAAGACACAATTGACTTCGACCCCCGCTTTGAAATCTCAAATCGTTTTGAAGGCTGGAAGGTAATAGATTTCATTAAAGACACTTCCACGTTTTTATCAGAAAGCGTGAGCGTCATCAACGTACCGGAATTTTAATTCCTTCGCTGAGCACCTCGTTCGACCCCTCAACAAGCTCGGTGTAAATTAGGCAGCGCCTAAGGCACCCTTCGGTTGCGGCTCTGGGTTAGAGGCCCGTTTAGATACGACTGGATAATCCTCAGATCATTGAAGGGCGTTGTGTGCATGCAGGGGTGGATTTTTGCGATCGCTGCTATTCGGAACTGCCCCAGAAAAAAAGCCCAGTGACGCACCAACGCAGGCGATCCAGAACAGCAACGGCATGACGATTTCAGCCCGAAAGACTGTTCATAAAGAATGTAGCCGGGTCGGTGTCCAATCCCCGTCGCTACGACAACAGAATCCGCGCAGACCTGATCTGTTATGTTGCTGGGGGTGAACGTGCAGCGATCCGCAGGCAAAAATCCACAGCGGGACGTTTTCAGAGACAAATAAAAAAAATCTAATTCTCGTACCAGTTGAGGTACAGGGCAAGAATCAAGCGAATTTCTTTATCGCTCAATTTGGCTCCTTTCGACTCCGCATGGACGCGAATTTCTTTGACAGTCTTTTTGGGATTCTCGGCAGCATAGTTTATTACCAGGGAAATGGATTCCTGGGACATTTCTTTGGGACCCGAAAAGAGATTCGTATTAGCACCATACAGCGCACCGCGTCGCGTAATGCTGATGGCAGCTATCAACTCTTTGTTTTTTTCCCTGAGATCTTCAATCTGTTCTGCCATAAATTCCGGATCGCGGGTTTTGAGATAACGCTCCGGATTTTCTGCTGCATCTTCAATTTTTTTCAGAATTTCCTGTTCGCTTTCATAATAACTTTTTACTTTTACGAACAGATTCTGCGAATGTACGCGAAATGCGTACACGAGAGTTCCGTTCCAGGAAAGATTAATACCAGACGGAACATGGGAGGTGTAAATTCCTTTGGGCGATTCTATTTGTACGTTCTGCAAACCCGTTTCTATTGAACCGTCTGCGGCAAAAAAAATCTTCACAGTAGCCGGGCGAATATGTTTCCACGAAGCAATCGTAGAGAGCAGCTCTTCCGTTTTTGTAACGTCCTCTTCTTTAGGTGCCGTTCTGTATACAACAGTTACAGGAATCTCTCCGAATTTTAGAGTCTCTTCCGTATCTCCAGCCGAGGTTGTATTTTCAGATTCAACGGTAAAAGATGTGCCCGTAAAGACAGAGGCATGCAGAGAAATGGCGGCAGATATTACGAACAAAAGTAAATTTTTCATGGCAATTCTCCTGAAGTATTGAGCAGTATTTTATCGAACGGTTGCAACGGGCGCGAAGAATGTACGAGACGGGCCCTTGTTTCCTGCAGAATTTCAATGGTAGCTATTTCCTCATCGTCGCCACGGAATACTATGGCCTGGGTTCCCGCAGCGGCCGTGACAGCAGGGTGCAGAATAATGAAAATGGACGTAGAATCCCGGGAATCCAGAATAAATCCGGATTCGTTTTCGGATCGCAGACGGCTGGTTAAGGCAAAGCGGTACGACGACAACAGGCTGTCCCGGTCTTCTATGGTTTTAGCCATTCCAAAGTATAGCCTCTGGAAATCTGACAGGATAGAATTGTTTAGCGTTTTAAGAGTTACTAAAACGCGTGGAATGGAGTTGGTGTACGGTACGTCGTTTAACCTTGATAGAAGCGTTTTTTCGTCTTTCAGTTTTTGCAGGTAGGCTTTGTACTCGGCCTCGGAGAAAATAGAATGCCGCGCGAGAACATTGCGGTATTCTGTCGGCTGGATTTCTGCCGCAGAAGGAGTCGATAGAATTTTCCGGATTTCTGGTTCGGAAATCAAAGGGTTATACAGAAGAATAATTTTCTGGATTTTGTCCTCGTACTCCTCTGCCTGTTTTTTGAGCTGCAGTTCATTAAGCCTGCGTGCATTATCTGCAATGGCATCTACATTAGAAGCACCACGGTCAAGGCGGCTTCGCTGTCTTTCAATCTGCTCGTTTACTTCTGCAAGCTCTTTTCGAAGTTTAGCTATCTCGGAATCGTAGGAGGCATTTTTGGCAGATAGATCGGCGGCGTATTTCTGCTCCTGCTCTGTTTTCTGTTGGCCAGAAAGTGACTGCGCAGAGATGCGAAAGTTTTCTTTCAGGGTGGCCGCATCAGCGGCATGCTCTTTTTCGAGTTCAGTCATGCGCGCCTGGATTTTATCGCGCCGTTTTTCGAGATTGCGGGATTCATCGAGCAGATCCTTTATTCGCAAATCTTCCTGCTCTAACGATGTTATCGTTCCCGCATCAATTTTTTGTTCGAGGTAGCGGGCAATAAAGACGGTAATGGCCACGAGCAGAGCAAGAAAAGATCCCAGAACGAGCCAGAAAATAAAAGAAGAGCTTTTTCCTGTTTTCTCGAACTCTTGCTCCAGATTATAACTTACGGCATTGCCTTCCGCGTTGGGAATTTCTTCGGGAAGAAACCTTGCCTTAATGAGAGCGGTCTGCTTTACTTTGTTTTCATTTCCCATATTCCGTTCCAGTTATCAGGCATTTTTGTGGCCCGGGTTCTCGATCTGAATTCTTCTGCCATCGGTAGAGTGAGTTTGCTAAACAGCCTGTAGGCTTTGCTCCAGCTGCCGGCGTAATAGGCTTCAAGCCCTTCTCCAAAGAGTTTTGTCTCTTCCATGATTTTCTTTGTTTGCATTTCTTTGAGCAGAGGCCAGAATATCCTGGTTCCAGTGGTTTTTCCTTTTACTTGTACTGTATCGAGCTCCAGAAAATGAATGCCGGAGTCGGGAGCGTCCTGGATGATATCGTTACGAACATACTCAGAGACAATCATGGGTACCTTGTAAATGCGGGTGAGCCCCTCAAGGCGGGAAGAACTGTTCACGCGATCGCCAATTACCGTGTTCGTCATCCGCAGATACGATCCAATTGTCCCATAAAATACTTCACCGCCGTCTATTCCAACGCCCACCTCGAGCATAACCGCCTTGAATACTTTCTCTTCTTCTTCAGAGAGGCTGCCGTTTTCGCGGATCATCTGCTTGCGTTTTTCTTCCATTTCTTCGCGAAGCTCAGCGGCTACCTTCTGTATTTTATAGCCAGAGAGAACGGCTTCCAGAGATTTATTTTTCGCGAGTACTTCTTTTTCGTCGTCCAGGGCGCCATACACGGCCAGCAGTGCATCGCCAATGATAGCTCCAATGAGTCCATTGTGATTTATGATATCGCGAATGGCTCTGTCGTAATGGAGGTTGAGCAGTTTAATAATATCAGTGCCAAGAGTTTCTGTGATATAGGTAAAGCCCTTGATGTCAGAGAACAGAACGGTGAGCTCCCTTTGTATTCCTTCCAGCTTTACTTCGCGGTCGCGGTAGGCTTTTATTACTACGTCCTGGTTGGCAAATTTGCGGAAAATATTGAGTAGATTGTTGACAGTCGTAGACAGAGAGTTAAAGGCAAGTCCAAGAAATGTAATATCGTCGTTCGAGGCCCCCTTCATGTTGATCACGTCGAGGCGGTTGTTTTCTGCCATGGACAAAATGGATCGCGTGAGAATTCCAACGTAGCGTAGAATATAATGGAGCATCCAGGCCCCGGCGATGGCACTGAATAAAGTAATGATAAAAATGATGCCACTGATGTTACGGAAAATTTTTCTCTGCTCGGCGTAAAATTCATTCTTCTCCTCTGCGCGCAGATAGTAAAGATCCCATTTGGGATGGTATCCAAATTTCACTAAATACTGGAGCTTGCCTAAGTGTAGAGAAATGTCACCCGTTTTGTTTTGGCCGGCAGAGACAATGGTCTGCCACTCTGGCAGAGACGAAAGATTCTGTACCGGAAGTTTCTGGCGGGAAGCCTGTATAACAATGTCGCCGGTCTGGGAAACGGCTAAAAAAAGAGCGTGTTCATTATTGAGGAGAGAGACCGCTTTGGATTGAATGGCGGCGTGGGAAGCCTCTTTGTCGTGCGTAAATTCAAAAATTTCGTACTGCGTAGAGGAGAAAGACAGCATTTCGCGAATATCTTTGTGGAGCAGTTCCCTCATGAGTTTCACGAGTTCGGCCCGATTGAGCATAAGGTTGATGTAGTTGGTGGCAAGGGATGAAATAACGATGAGCGCAAGAAAGGTGAGCAGAATTTTGGTAGTCACTGGAACAATGCGGGTTTTTCCAGCCTTTCGCCCAAGAAAAGCAGTCCAGAAGCTGATCATAGATTACAGTGGTTATTTTTAGGCTGTTATGGCAAGTTTTTTTTTTCTGTAGAATAGGATGTATTTTTGAGTGCATTGTTGTGGTTATCTGAGTTTACCCTGATCCTCCGGCACTTAATAAATAGCTTGCCTTACCGTTTTGCGGTTTACGATATCCTGCCGCAAAAATGGTCAGCGACTCAACACTGCGAAACAATTTACACTATAGGTAAATACCCATCGACAGAAAAATAGCGCTCGGCAGTGTCGTAATTGATCGTTAAAATTTTTCCACAGGATTTTTCTTCCAAAATTTTAGACACGGCAAACAGAGAGGCTCCCGTCGATATTCCTCCCAGAACGCCCTCCTTTTCTGCAAGAAGCTGCCCCATGCGAAACGCATCTTTTCCCGAAACGGTTACCACGCGAGCCAGCAATGAGCGATCCAGGTTTTCCGGGATAAAGCCGGCGCCAATCCCCTGTATGGCATGCGGACCAGGCTTGCCTCCCGATAGCACCGGGGAATCCTCTGGCTCTACTGCAATAATCTCAATGTCTGGAATTTTTTCGCGCAGTTTTCTGCCAATGCCGGTAATGTGGCCGCCGCTTCCGACGCCCGTGACGAGACAGTCAAGCTGAGGAAAGTCGGAGAGAATTTCTTTTGCTGTTGTTTTGTAATGTGTCTCTGGATTGGCAGGATTGGAGAACTGGAACGGAATCCAGGATCCGGGAAAAGAAGCAGAAAGCTCGCGCGCTTTTTCGATGGCCCCCGACATTCCTTTTGCGCGGGGGGTAAGAATCACTTCGGCGCCAAGGGCAAGCATCAACCGAATCCTCTCTTCGGATGCGGAGTCCGGCATGACAATAATAAGGCGGTATCCCATTCTCGCAGCCACCATGGCCAGCCCAATCCCCGTGTTTCCGGACGTTGGTTCAATGATCACGGTGTCTTCTTTTAACAGTCCCTTTTCGCGCGCATCGAGAACCATGCCGAGCGCAATTCTGTCTTTGATGGAGCCTCCCGGGTTCTGCCGTTCCAGCTTCATGAAGACTTCCGCGTTTGGAAACAACACAGAGAGCCTTAGATGAGGTGTTTTTCCAATAAGATCGAGAATGCTGTCTGCAATCATAGGCCCGTCCTTTCTGTTTCTGTAATTATAATACTTTGTTTCTCGCCATTTCGCTCTATCAGTATTTCGAGATCTCCGCCTTCTGGGAGACTGAGTTCCGTCATTAAGCGCGATGGCTCCCGGATTGCGTTTGCGTTAACCGATACCACGAGATCGCCATGCTTTAATGCGGCGAGAGGTCCTTTGGGTGGAGCCTGCAGTACAAACACGGCTCCTTCTTTTCCACGGACGGAAAGTCCTGAATAATAAGCCTCCGGAAGAGACGTTTCTGTCAGCTGAATTTTCCAGACTCTTAGATCTTCCGGGTCGTCTAAAGGACCCTCCCGCCGGGTTTCAATGACTCTGTATTCGTTTTCGCCTGCGCGCGCTGCAAAGCGATCCGGAATGGCATGCTTCTGGAAATGGCCGGCACCGGCTATCACGACAAGAACTTCATCAGCTGGAATTTCTCTGTAGAGCTTTGCAAGATTCCAGGCCATTGTCTCGTCCCAAGCGGACTGGGCCTGAATAAAAAAAGCTGTATTCCCACCGTGGTGAGAACCCATCATGCCGGAAAAAAAACTCTGCAGATGTTGTTCGTATTCTGAGTTCGCATACCAGGGCGCGGGAGCAAGGAGTTCTTTATCCTGCTGTGGCAGCGCTGAGAGCCCCTGCCGTGCAATTCCAGAAGAAATTCTGCGAGGAATATTGATGCCGTAAAAAGAGATATTTCCGAGTTTTGCCGTTAAGAAAATTTTTCTGTAGTAGCGGTAGTCAAAGCCCCAGCTGTCATAGTATCCGGACTGGTTTAAAAATTCGCGCTCAGAAATTTTTCCGGAAGCCCATGCAGAAAGCGCATCGCTGGCAAAAACCGGAAACATTTCAAAGGCGACATGCACTTTGGCAAACCGGGAAGACAAATCCCGAATCAACTGCTCCTGCATGGAATGATCCGCAACGCTGTTATGCGTCTCCCCGGCAAAAAAAATGCGAACAGATGGATTCGCATCGAGCAGCTGCTTCAATTCAGTTGCATTCATGGCCGTACCTCCGCCGATTTCTGCCCTTCTGCGAAAATCTGGCTCGGTGTCGCCGGGTAGCAGCAGGGTGGTCGAAGGAGCGACAGCCAGATACTTTTGGAACAGTGTCCACGTCTCGGTGTCCTCCGTTTGCAGAATATATTCTCCGCGATTGCGCTTGTAAAAGGAAGATACAGCATTATAAGGGTGCAGATGTGACGGCTGGACAGGAACCGGATCGTCCGCAGAAAGGGGAGGGGCTGCCATGCCAAAGCCGGCAAACAGGAGCAGGAAAAAGCGAATCCGCATATCCTAAGATTCAACGGCGGTTTGCATAGGCAACAGAATTTTCTTGACCCGTAACGGGGCTGTAATCAACTCATTCATGCACTGGTTTGACATATCCAAAATATCTGCCTCTGATCAGTACGGCGGAATATTTTTTCTGCAACAGGACGTAGGAGAACTGCGTTCAGTCATGCAGCAGATAGGTGGCATCCTGAAATCCTGCCGACAGCTCACCGAAATGCAGCGCGGAGAGATCATGCTGGTAGCGGGCGAAGCCGTAAGCAATGCCATCATTGCATCTTACACGTTGTCTCCCGAAAAACGGGACGAAGAAATCTTTGGATTCTGCGAATTAACCGCCAAAGCGTTCACGATGAGAATTGTCGATTTTGGCAAGGGCCTGTACAAAAAGTATCTTCCCGATTTGTCGCAACCACCGGGACCGCCAACAAACAAGAAGGTACAGCTGCCGCGCGATGGGAAGCTCATAGAACATTCCACAACGGGCCAAGGCCTTCGCATTCTGACCACTCTGGCAAACAGATTCGAGATAGAACTGGTCACGGAAGACTGGAAAGTCGCGCGCGAAGAACTGCTTATCTCCGACGAGCGCATTGCAGGCACGCGCATGAGCATTACAGTACAGCTTGCTTCAGAAAAATAACATTCGCGCTGCGCGCGAGACCGGGTTTTCAGCTTGAATGGAATATTTTGTCGTTTAAACGGCAACCGTTCTAATGTATGTGGCAGCGCGGGTTTCACGTTTTGTTCTCGTGTAAGGCGCTGTCTGGTTTGTTTGCCATTTGGCCGGATGAACGCTGCCGCCCCTCGGCCACGGAGGATCGCTCGCGAAATGGGGCGTTCGCCTCGTTCGGGCCTTCACGCCTGGTAGAGCCCACACTTTTTCTTGCACGGGTACAGTCATTTCACAGACAGGAATATGAGAACCCGGAGCTATCCGCTGAGTCGCGAAGAAATTATCTATTATCACTCACTTTTGATCGAGGAAATTACGGACTACGATTGCGGGAATCTCTGCCGTGCGGACAACGGCGGGGTTTCCTTTTGCTGCCGCAACGATCTGGCTTTACCATGGTTGTATCGCGCCGAGTACTCTCTATTGACGGAGCATTCCACGTTGTGGAAAAAATGGCGGACCCGTACCGATTCCGAAAAATCTTTGGTCGGTGAGGCTCGAAAGGGCGATATCGTTTTTGCGACATGCTCGGGCGAGGCTGGTTGCGAGAGGGCCAACCGATCCATTAGTTGTCGCACCTTTCCTTTGGAGCCCTATATTGACGAGCGCGGTGTTTTTTCGGCTCTCCAGTTTATGCAGGAATTTCGCGAGCATTGTCCGCTCAGCTCCCGGCCCGCCGATATTAGGCAGGCTTATATAGATTCTCATTTTACCTTTTGGGAAAAGCTGCTTCTTCGCAGGCCGGAGGATTTTGAAACCTACGAGGCATCTTCCCAGCGGGCAAGGCGGCAGTCTAAGAAAACGGGAGAGCCTCTTGTGCTTCTGCGTCCAGGCTGGCCATAAAAAAAAGTTGGACTGTTAAACCTGTTGCGTACAATACTATCACAGCGGTTTCTTGAATGGGAAACCGCAGATTTGACTCAGGAGTTTATATATGAAGAAATTCAATTTGCTTGCGGTTGCTGCCCTTCTATTTTTTTCCTGTTCGCAGTCGAAACCAGAGCTGAACAGCGTCAAGAGCCCTAGTATGGATCCTCCCGGTGGGAAGTATTCTACGGAACAATATGTTAATATATCTCCAAGAGAAGACGGCGGAGTCGTCTATTACACGACTGACGGCAGCATTCCTTCTGCCTCCAATGGTCTTCCGTACGAGAATTCCCTGTACGTTAGCAATTCTAATTCTCCGCTCACGATCTACGCCGTAACCGTCAAAGACGGCGAGACGAGCGAAGTGGTTGGTGGCGAGTATTTCATTGGCCAGAGTTTGTCTTCTATTATTTCTGCCATCCCGTTTACGGGGGAGTCTATCTCACTGTACGGAGTTATCGTCACGGGGGTAGATCCTTCTAATTTTACCCGCTTTATTGTGCAGGAAAGACCTATCCAAAATACAGGAATGAATGGTCCTATGGTCACAACGCGCGCTATTCTGGTAGATGCCGGAATAACCGGCGTAAGCGTTGGCAATACGTTGGACTTAATTGTGCAGGCCGGTTCTGGAGGGAGTGGTGCATGGGATACCATTACGGCTGCCACGCTGGAGTCTAACGATGGTGGCAATACCTCTATTACGAAAGCTTCTCTGGATCTGGATAGCTGGTATGGTTTGTCCGCAGAAAATGAATCTCGCATTGCAAATGGAAATTCTTTTGTCGTGAGAGAGAATACGGGTACAGATTACGATTTACTGTCAAACGGCGGCTATACCTACCGGTTCACCAGCACTTCTTTTTCTACGGCACCTGCTATGAACAATAAAGTAAGTGTTTCTGCCGCATACTTAATGGAGGAGATGGGTCCGACCTGGTTGTTCTTCGCTAATCCGTCGGATGTCACTGTTACGGAAGATACCACGGCACCAATGCTTTCTTCAAGCAGTCCTGCCGATGGTACGACAAACGTATCTACCGGGTCCTATATTTACTTTTATTTCGACGAACAAATTGACCCGGCCACCGCTATTGCATCTGCGATCATCATTTCCCCCGACCCTGGCGGCAATGTGCAATACATTTGGTATGGAAGGGCTGTGTATTTTGTTCCAAGCACCAGTCTAACTGCCAATACTCTCTACACTGTTTCGATACCTGCCACTAATATAGAAGATTACGCAGGCAATGCTTTTGGCGGTGCTTCGATTACGTTCAAAACTTCGCCCTGAAATAGCTGTAGTTTTTAGCGGCCGCTCTTAGCAGGTTTTTTGGTAAGCTGCTAATTTTCGTCTGCGATGCGGCGAATGTCGCTTTGGAGCAATCGGTATAGTAAGCCAATGGCAAAGTAAATGGTCGTTTGGGCCTGGTCGTCTATGAGTTCTGCCTGCGATGTTCCCGCCACAAAAATAAACAGCAGCGCCGCAAAAATACTCCAGCCGAGCGCGCGCTCTCCCCAGGGCAGAGATTTTTTGTTGCGGAAAAAATCGGCAAGCGGCTGGGTCAGTAAAAGGTACAGAATGGCAAAGCCTGTGATCCCGTAAAACACGAGAGTGTCGAGATAATCGTTATGCAGGTGCATGACATTTTTGGGATCCGTAACGGCGGCCCACTTGACGTAGCCTTCTTTTACAAAATCCGGATAAAAGTAGTGATAGTCAGCAAAGCCGGTTCCAAGCAATGGCCATTTTTGCCAGATGGCAAAGCCTGCCTCCCACTGCTGTAAGCGGTTTAGAAAGCTGATATAATTGCCGCCTTCCGGATTAAAAAACGAGGCGTAGCGATCGATCAGAGAATCTGCAAAGCCATGCGACAACAGCCATGCAATGGCAAGAAGGCCAATCGGCATTATCACGACATGTGCGCGGCGAAACCAGAACAGGGAGAGAACGCCAACGGCAAAAGCCAGGGCAAGGTAGCCACCCCGCGAATGCGAGAAGTAAAAACTGGTGAGAGCCATTACTGCTCCCATTAACGCGGCAATGGAGAGATATTTTTTGCCGTTAGAGAAAGCATAGAGAAAAGTTCCGCTCAGAATAAAGAAAGCAATGCCGGAGGTAGCGGTAAAAGTGAGAGGGTTCATTCCACCAAAGGCGTTGTAGCGAAATGACATGGGCATAATGTCTTTGATTCCCGTGAACTGCAGATACAACAAATTGGAAAATGGCAGCGCAACTCCAATAACCATAGACCATACAAAAGCAGTTAGAATGGCTTTGTTTTTGATGCGGTAGATGAAGAGCGGAATAATGGAAAACAATAGAAGTTCTCGCGCAAGAATCAGTTCTTCCATGAAGTGTCTGGAATAAAAAATATGAAACACGCGGTAGAGAATCCACAGACCAATCAGAGCAAAGAGAATTTTTTGCGGCGGATCTCCCGTTTCATTTTTCAGAGAATTTTTTTTATCTAACAGGGCAATGAGCAATGCCAGTGCAAGAAATAATTGCGTAAACGATATGGAAAACGTTATGAAGATGGCAATTCCGTACAGTGGAAAGTTAGACCAGTGGTACCATTTGCTGCTGTTCTTAAACATAGATGCTTATTTGTTCATTGCCAGCAGACTGTACATTCAAAATTGGCCAGGAAGAATGGTCACGTGGTAGGTTCTCTGGTTTGCCTCGTAGATGGCATAAATTTTGCCTTCCCGCTGCAGTTCTACCAGGGCAGCCACGAGAGCGGAGCGCAACTGCCTGCGCAGGGTGCCCCCCAGCCAGTAGCCTGTTTTTACGCGCAGGGTTTCCAGATCTTCCGCCATGAATGTATTTTCAGTTTCTTGTACGGGAATATCTACAAAAAAAGTGTCGTAAAAAATATCAAAACTTATCCCGCTGCTGTGAGAGGACATAAAGGCAGCGTTTGCGTTTTTGCCCTGCAGGTTGTTCTGGTATACCTGTGGGCGCACGGCAGACGAAACAGCAAAGCGAACATTGGGCATTGGGCCGGCCCATTTTTTCAGAGAAGCGTTAAAACGTTTTGCCACTGCGGTAAGACCGGTAGCGGCAGAGGCAGAGAGGTATCTGTATTTCGCTGGTACGCCATAAAAAAAATAGCCACGGTTTTCTTTACTGGTGTCAATATTTTTCATGACTCCCTGCTCTATCCACTGTTGCAGTTCCTGTTCGTTTTCGATAAATCCCTGCTGTGTTTGCGAGGCAACTTCGAGATGCTTCATGAGTAGATAGGTTCGCAGTTCCGATTCTGTTTGGGAACTGCGATAGTCGTCATAGATGGGAACTTTTTCGTGGATAGCTTTTTCTGCGGCTGTAGCACTTTGCAGAAAATCCTGTATGGAATTATCTCTTTCAGGGGTGCAGGCTGTCGCAAGAACGAGTGCTAAGAGCAGCGGAAAATATTTCATGGGGAAAAATTTAAGGGTCGCTCGTGTCGTCAACTCATCCTTTACCGTCTTTATTTTCTACAATTCTTATTGGATCTCTATGAGTACCCATTCCGATACCGGATTCCGGACAAACCGAAATTATTTCGGCAAAATTGGCGAGAGCAGATGATAGATCGTCGCGGATAATCTCGCTATTGTAGCGGCGGCTTCGATCCCCAGACAGCGGCTTACAATGAGAAAAGGTTTAACGGGATTCATGACGCATTTGTTTGAAATGCCAAAGTAAGAAGCGAGTAATAAATATATGTAAGGTGTGAACGCGAAGCGATCCTCTGAAAAAAGCAGGGCTTTACTGTGGAGGCAGCGAGCAAACGGCAGAGTCCG
>DYPL01000097.1 GCA_020719945.1 Turneriella parva | reverse complement strand
ATTATGTCTCATACTCACAGCTTTGAGTACCTAACAAGCACCCGCATGAGACATAATTCGCCGATCGATTTCCCCTCAGGCAAAATAACGCGCCCTCCCGGCTGACGAGCCCTGCGCCCTTCGGCTGCGCTCAAGGTAAACTATATAGCGCCCCATATTCCGGTTGACAAAGAGCAAAGAGAACGCAGGCTTTCTACAATGAAAACGGTTATCTCGGCCAGCCAGTTCACCAAAGAAGATCTCGTTAGACTCCTCGAAGCATCGCGAAAAATAGAAGAAGCTCTAAAATCCAGAAGGCAGCTCCCTCTGCTCGACGAATACGTGCTCGCTACTCTCTTTTTTGAACCGTCTACGCGCACGCGGCTTTCGTTTGAATCGGCCATGCACCGGTTAGGCGGGCGCGTCATCACGACGGTGGGCGTCCAGTTTTCGTCGCTGGCCAAAGGAGAGTCTCTGTTCGATACCATGAAAATGGTGGAGTCCTACGCGGATATTGTGGCCATACGGCACCCACTCGAAGGGGCCTCCCATATAGCGGCCAAAACCGTGAGCATTCCGGTCATCAACGCGGGAGATGGCGCAGGAGAGCATCCCACACAGGCCCTTCTCGATCTTTATACCATAAACAAGCACAAAGATTTGTCGCGCTATATACGCTTGGCATTTATCGGAGACATTCGCAACGGGAGAACCATCCATTCTCTGCTTCAGCTCATGGCGCACTTTCCTTCCGAACTCATTTTTATTTCGCCGGCTGAATTGTCTCTGCCAGATAAATACAAAGAAATGCTGAAACAATCTCGCATTCCCTTCCAAGAAACAGAGAACATAGAAGCCCTTCTCGACAGCGACGTAGCCTATGTCACGCGCATCCAGGAAGAGCGCTTTACGGATAGATCCGAATACGAAAAATTCAAGGACTACTACAGCGTGGATCGCGAACTCATCGAAAAGTCCCGACGCGGCACCATCGTAATGCACCCGCTTCCGCGACTCACCGAAGTCTCCACGGATCTCGACAACCATCCGTCTGCGGTCTACTTTGAGCAGGCCACAAACGGGCTCTATACGCGCATGGCTTTGTTGTTGGAACTGTTAAATGTCCCTTTACAAATTTAAGGAACCTATATTTATTTAAAATTTATATTCGCCGCAAGGGAAGCTCAAAAAATAAATTCTTAGAGATTCCCTTTAACAATTTCCGCACCAGGTGCAGGTGGAGGGGAAGGTTGTGCAACCCGCAATCCGGCTTTTTGGCCGGAGCAAAAGCCTGCCAGCATTAAGCCCTCACTCCATTTTCATAATAACTCCCGTCTTATAACATTGACATAACCAGCTGTAACGCACTATTGTCCGTTAACGCCAGAAATGGCTTAAACACAAAAGGAGAAAAGCGTGAGAAAACTACAAATCGCGGCGTTTGTCGCATTAACCATTGCAACCGGTTTTGGTTGCTCCAAACAGATTCCAAACACGGCAGAAGGCGTGGTCAACAAATCCTATGCCGCCCTGAAAGACTATAAAGTCGGAGAAGTATATGCCATGCTTCCTGAATCCTATAAAAAAGATCTGCAGGATTTAACCACTGGCTACATTGCCATCATTGATGCAGAAACATGGGACAATGCAGCGAAAAGCCTTGGCAATGTATTTACCGGTGCAGCAAAAAATCCGGACGAAGTTCATAAATCTCTGGGCCAGTTCGCAGAGATGATCAAAAAAGATGAATTGAAAGAATCGTTAGAGGAACTCGACGACCAGTGGACAATACTGGATAAAAGTGGTCTCACAAAATATTCTACTGCTAAGAGTCTGAACATCCAGAAATTCTTAAACGAGAGCGGCCCTGCTATCCTGAAATCTCTGAAAGAATACAGCGAAATGCTGCCCCAGGCCCAGGAAAGCCCCATTCTGGACGCGGATGATTTCGCAAAGGTAAAAGTAACAGTAAAAGAGAAAAATTCCGCCCGCACTCTTCTCACGATTACGGACAAAGATGGAGCTTCCGAAGATGTTGCCTTTGTAAAAGTAGAAGGCCGCTGGGTTCCCGAAGAATTAGCTCTCGGCTGGAAAGATAGAATCGCAGCCGCCAAAACAAACCTTGAATTAGCCAAAGCAGAGTACGCAGAAAAGAAAGACATGTATCTGCAGACTTCTCGCTCCCTGCTCAAGTCCACAGAAGAATTTGCCAAAGACGGAAATGTTCAGCATTTAATGTCTGCCATGGGCGCTCTTCGTTAAAGGCACTTTAACAGATTGTTGAAAAAGTCCCTCCGTGGATTTTTTCAGAGAACTTTTTTTGCGGGGGGAATCCCCGCAAAAAATCAGTGACGGAGCATCGGACGAAACAAGACATTCCCCAGTGGAACAATTATGGCTCATTCCCATAGCGCTTACGCTCGGTTTTTTCGCAAGGCGATACCCGCTGTTTCCTGAGAACGCTCACACTGCCATCAACGCATTCATCATAACGATTTCGGTTCCAGCGACTATTCTGCAAAAAATTCCATCGCTCACATTCTCTCCAGAGCTGGCACTGATCGCAGCCATGCCTTGGATTATTCTCGCAGGGGCGGCGATTTTTTTTATCGTGCTTGGAAGGTTACTGAAGTGGCCCGGGGAAACAGTCTGGTCGCTGGTTCTCGTTGCCGGTCTTGGCAATACATCCTTTGTCGGGTTTCCCGTACTGATGGCTTTTTATGGTTCTGACTCCATTGCCTACGGCGTTGTTGCAGACCAGCTTGGAACATTTTTAGCCTTGGCAACCATTGGCTCTTTGATTGTAGCGACAAAGTCTCCCGTGCAACAGAACATTCATCCCGTCCGCCGATTGCTCACTTTCCCTCCGTTTCTTGCTTTGCTTGCGGCGTTTGCCATGCGCCTTGGGGGGCTGCAACTCCCCGACAGTATTACCGCACCGTTTGCAGCCACACTTACCCCGTTGGCTCTCTTTGCCACTGGCTTCCAGTTGCGCTTTTCAAAAATTGAAAACAACGCTGCTCCGCTTGCAGCCGGCCTGTTCTGGAAGCTTGCAGCTGCGCCGGCCATCGTTGCTTTTTCGTATGCTCCTTTTTTATCGAATGCTGGGCTGCCTTACAAAGTCTCTGTCTTAGAGGCAGGCATGGGCCCCATGATCACGGCGGGCCTTCTCGCTGTTTCTTCTGGTTTGAACCCCCGCCTTGCTGGACTCATGATTGGGATAGGGACTCCCCTTTCGCTGATTAGTACATATGTTTGGCAGCTTTGGCTGTAGAGAACCTCTATTTACAATAAATTTGTAAAAAATAATTATACGAAGTGGACGCGTTAGATGA
>DYPL01000096.1 GCA_020719945.1 Turneriella parva | reverse complement strand
ACAAAGCCAAATTAAGAAACTGTGTTGTTGTCATTGCCGATAGATTTTTTCCCAGCAGTAAGACTTGTTCCAAATGCGGAGCAAAGAAAGAAAATTTGACATTAGCAGATAGAATCTTCAGTTGTGACTGTGGGTTAGTCATCGACCGAGATTTAAATGCTGCAATTAATCTGAATAACTACGGTTGTAAAGTAGGAATAGTCGCGACCAGAATCAGCGAGACTTTAAACGCACGGAAGAGTCATTTAAGACTTGAGTTATCAAGCAGTGATGTTGACGACGTGAATAACGTTTGGTTTTCTACAAACGCTTAACGATATTTTTAAACTTTACTTTTTTACTGAGTTTGAAGATGTCAAATCGGTTCTATAAGCTATAATTAGGTTAGGATGTTTGAAGCGGGCTTTAAGGGTAAGGAATTCACAAAGTTTACTTATCTAACTAGGGTTAAGGCATCGTCGATAATATCCTGTTTTTCATGGATGAGCGATTGCTGTAGCATTCTTGCCACGCAATCATTTTCGTGATTTCAGTTCAGTTAAATGGATTTTGAGTGACTGAAGCAATTGACAAATGTCAATATCATCTCCACTTGGGTATATTCAACTATAGATAAGGTCAATACGATGAGACTTACAACAAAAGGTCGTTATGCAGTTACCGCGATGTTAGATTTGGCAATTCACCGTGATCAAGGTTCAATCACATTGTCAGACATTTCGCAACGCCAAGGAATTTCGTTGTCTTATTTAGAACAATTATTTTCCAAACTGCGCAAGAATGGTTTGGTTGACAGTGCACGTGGACCGGGCGGTGGTTATCGTTTAAGTCGGAGTGCTGAACTGATTTCTATTGCAGACGTGATTGTTGCGGTTGATGAAACAGTCGATGCCACACGTTGCAAGGGCTTGAAAAACTGCCAAGATGAAAAAGGTTGTCTGACTCATGAATTGTGGACAGAGTTAAGCCAACAAATTTGTCACTTCCTCAAGGGTATCAGCTTGGCGAATGTGATTGACAGACATAACCAAGGTGCCAAAATCCCAGCCGATAATTCTGGCGTGGGCGTGCGTTGCGAAGAAATCTTTTCCAAAGAAAAACTGAAGCAAAGCATGGGTAAATAGTTTTAAAATAAGTAGGTATTTAGTGGGCACTTGATGTCCCTAAATACCTGCTGATTTCTCCCCTCGTCCGTTCAAGCATCAAATCGCGCATCTTATCCTATCAATCTGATATACTATGAATTTGACACCTCATGGTAGCTGGAGCTTCGACTATGCACTTAAACTTACCAATTTACTTGGACTATTCCGCCACCACGCCCGTCGATCCCCGCGTTGCTGAACAAATGATGCACTATTTGACCTTGCAAGGTAAATTCGGTAATCCTGCCTCCCGTTCTCATAAATTTGGGTGGGAAGCAGAGCAAGCCGTCGAAACTGCGCGTGAACAGGTGGCAGCACTCATTCATGCGGATGCGAAAGAAATTGTTTGGACTTCCGGCGCGACAGAGTCTAATAATTTAGCACTCAAGGGGGTGGCGCATTTTTATCAGAAAAAGGGAAAACATCTGGTCACGTCGAAAACCGAGCATAAAGCCGTGTTAGATACGTGTCGTGCGCTAGAAAAAGAAGGGTTTGAAGTCACTTATCTCGATCCTGAACCGACGGGATTGATTGATTTAGACAAATTAGCGGCTGCCATTCGTCCCGATACCCTTTTAGTCAGTCTGATGCACGTCAATAACGAAATCGGCGTGATTACCGATATTGCTGCCATTGGGCAACTGACTCGTTCAAAAGGCGTGTTATTTCATGTCGATGCCGCGCAAAGTGCCGGTAAAATTCCTATTGATTTGACTCAGATGCAAGTCGATTTGATGTCATTTTCTGCTCACAAAGCGTATGGTCCCAAGGGAGTTGGCGCGTTATACGTGCGTCGTAAGCCCAAAGTACGCTTAGAACCAATGATTCACGGCGGCGGACATGAACGTGGCTTGCGGTCGGGAACGTTGGCAACGCATCAATGTGTCGGCATGGGCGAAGCTTTTCGGATTGCGCGGGAAGAAATGGGCAGTGAAACGATACGACTCAAACAATTGCGAGATAAATTGTGGGACGGTATCAAGGATATGGAACAAATTTTCATCAATGGCGACCTGACGCAACGCATTCCCGGCAACTTAAATATCAGTTTTAATTTCGTTGAAGGCGAATCCTTGCTCATGGGCTTGCGAGATTTGGCGGTTTCCTCCGGTTCTGCTTGCACTTCCGCGACCTTAGAACCATCCTACGTGTTGCGGGCTTTGGGACGCAGTGATGAATTAGCTCATAGTTCAATTCGTTTTACGCTGGGACGTTTTACCACCGAAGCCGATATTGAATATGCCATTCCATTGATTCGTAAAGAAGTTAGCAAATTACGCGAATTATCGCCATTATGGGACATGTATCAAGAAGGCATTGATTTAAGTACAATTCAGTGGACAGCGCATTAAATAAAAATTGTTTGAACAACGAATGACCCCCATATTTACCCAGTCTGACTGTCATAATAAAACAAGTTAACGTCATCATGGAGAAAAATCATGGCATATTCGGATAAAGTATTGAATCATTACGAAAACCCTTGCAACGTTGGGGTGCTGGACAAAGAGGATAATTCCGTTGGCACCGGCATGGTGGGCGCGCCGACATGTGGGGACGTGATGCGATTGCAGATTAAAGTCAACGAACAAGGCGTGATTGAAGATGCGAAATTTAAAACTTACGGTTGCGGTTCCGCCATTGCATCGAGTTCCTTGTTGACAGAATGGGTTAAGGGTAAAACGTTGGATCAAGCCGCGTCGATTAAAAATACAGAAATCGCGGAAGAACTTGCCCTGCCACCGGTAAAAATTCATTGCAGCGTGTTGGCGGAAAGTGCCATTAAAGCTGCGGTGGATGATTACAAGAAAAAACAGCAAGTTAATTGAAAATTCATTCTACTTTTTTCTCAGGAGCAGCGGGCGAATTGGCTTTGCACTGGATTTGGTATTTAGCGCACATTTTCGCCTCAAGTTGCTCCCCATGAAAATTGAGTTTATTTACTCTCTCCACAATTTGTTTGCTCCGTGCATTAACCTCTGTCATCGCATCCAAGATCGTTGTTCCATTGCCCGTGATGGTGTTTACCGCGTAAGATAAAAAACTAACTGCATTTCCGGAGCTTACTTCGTATTTAACAGCAAAATCATATACAGATTCAGTAACATCCCGAACTTCTTTTATAAATTCAATTACTTCAGGATCAGCTTTCTTATAGAACCGATTTGACATCTTCAAACTCAGTAAAAAAGTAAAGTTTAAAAA
>DYPL01000038.1 GCA_020719945.1 Turneriella parva | reverse complement strand
ACTGTTTTATCAGGAAATGTTACTGATATTTTTTCTCGTATTTTATTCTTTTGATCTCTTTTAAAAATCACATCTTCAACTTCTGCAAATTCAGTTTCCGTTTGAGGTGTGCCATGTTCATCAGCATTTTCTTCTTCTTCAATTTCTGTTAATTCAAAAAGCTCTTCAATTTTTCCCTTTGTAAAGGTCTTTAAATCGTTAGGGTCAATTTTGAATGTCGGTTCCGTAGATTTTATTTTTTCTAAAAGTTTTTGTGATATTATTGCCACAATACTATCGGTTGACTCAATCAATGCTTTCCAACCATTATCAAGTAACTTGCTCTTTTTTAATAAAATATCTAAAGTGTCAATATTTGAATAAGCAAAAGAAGATAAACTTCTTGCGACATATTCAACTTTATCAGTTTCAATGTTAACTTGCCAAACAATTCTATCTTTTGGATTTTTCTCAAAGGTTTTGAATAGCAACCATTTTACGCCATTTGTGAGAATACCAAAGTCAATTCCAGATTTAAAACAATAATCTGCAAGTTGGTCTATTATTTTTTTGTCTTGCAAGTCAATTGATAAATTCTTTGCTTCAACTATCAGTGTTGTTCTACCATTTTTCAAAAGAGTGTAATCAGGTATCTTTCCGTTTTCGTCAGGTGCATTAGGTCTTACAAATTTCGGATTAGAAGTTTTCCAACCAAGCATATTCAAAATCGGCTCAATTAATTGAGTTCTTACCGCTTGTTCATTTGAAATATAGTCTTTCCGAAATTCAACTACTTGTTCAATTGTCTCTTTTAACTTGTTTTCAATTTCTTTCGTTAGCAGCATTTTATTCCCCACCCCGAGCAGCATTAACCGCAACGGCCAAAGCACCCAGCAAACCAGCGTTCTCGTCACCCTCGGTAAAAAACAAATTGAGTTTGTCGTGATAGACAGAAAATGTATGCGCACGCAAATGCTCTTCCATCGCAGGGCGCAATAAATCCTCCGCAGCAGCCATACCACCCGTCACAGCAATATTAAAAACAGTGAGCAACTGTACGGCAATAGCAGCAGCATTTCCCAAAGCCTGGCCAGCCAGTTCATAAGCGCGAATCGCGGCAGCTTCGCCTTCGTGTGCCAGCCGGGCAATTTCATGAGCAGAAAAAAGTTCTTCGCTGCGTGGAGCGAGCATTACCCCATGGCGAAAAAAATGATGATAAATAGATACTCCCGTGGCAGAACTGAATGTCTCCAAACAGCCTGTCGCCCCGCAACCGCAAAGGCGAAGAGGAATTTCTCCTCTGTAAAGAGAAACCATATTCATGGGAATATGGCCGAGCTCTGCCGCATTGGAATTATAACCGCTGAACAGAGTTCCGTTAAAGATAAATCCGCCGCCTACACCCGTGCCAAGCGTGAATACAATGAGATCATTCATACCCCTGGCGTCGCCAAAAAGAACGAGACCCAAGGCCGCTGCATTGGCATCGTTTTCCAGTCCTACGGGAAGAGATAAATTTCCTACTGCTTCGCGAATAGTCCTGACAATAGGTGCATTCTTCACTCCCGGCATATTGGAACTTGCGATGACAAAACCTTCCCGGGTATCTAACGGACCGGGAGATCCTATTCCGGCTGCATCGACTGTGTATTGTCCCAATACCTGCATCACTGCGTCGCGGACACCTGCAAGAAATTCTTCCGTGGTGGAATCGGCAGGAGTCTTCACTCTGGCTACGGCATGCAGGTTGCCGGCGGCATCGCCAACACCCGCTTTAATGGTCGTACCACCAATATCTAATGCCAGATACATCAGGGCAGACGAAAGGCCTCCATCGGGAAGATGGAGCAAATTTCTGCAACGCCAGAGCGAACCCGGGCGAGAACTGTTTCATCGGATGGATTTTCCAGAGCATCGGCAATAAGATTTCCCATCCGCATAAATTCATCTTCGCGCAGACCACGGGTTGTAAGGGCGGGCGATCCAAGGCGAATTCCCGAAGCTATGGCCGGCTTGTTTTTATCGAACGGGAGAGCATTTTTATTGGTCGTCATGCCGACAGACTCGAGCAGCTCCTGGGCATTTTTGCCGGTAATCCCTTTGGTCTCAAAGGTATTGACCAGCATCAGATGGTTGTCTGTTCCGCCAGAAACAAGACTGAAGCCCCTCTGCAACAGTGTATCTGCGAGTGTTGCGGCATTGGTAATCACCTGTTTCTGGTATTGCTCAAAAGATGGCTGAAGAGCCTCTCCAAACGCTGCTGCTTTGGCGGCAATCACGTGCATCAAAGGTCCTCCCTGCGTTCCTGGAAAGACTCTTGAATTGATAATTTTTGCTTTTTCTTCACTGTTGGTAAGGATTATTCCACCACGCGGGCCGCGCAAAGTCTTATGCGTAGTCGATGTGACATAATCTGCAAACGGCACAGGGTTGGGATGAAGACCCGCAGCGACAAGGCCCGCTATATGCGCCATGTCTACCATGAGTTCTGCACCAACTTCGTCAGCAATTTCGCGGAATCTGGCAAAATCGATACTGCGCGGGTACGCCGAAGCGCCTGCAATAATCAGCCTGGGTTTGACTTCTCTCGCTGTTCTTGCAAGCACGTCGTAATCAATGCGGTGGTCGGTTTCCCGGACGCCATAAAAATGGGGCGAAAAAAACATACCGGAAAAATTGAGCGCCATTCCATGGCTCAAATGACCGCCATGCGCGAGATCCATTCCGAGAATAGAATCTCCCGGTTTCAGAGCAGCCAGAAAAACGGCCATATTCGCCTGTGCACCGGAATGCGGTTGAACATTGGCATACTTTGCGCCAAATACTTTCTGGATGCGTTCTATGGCGAGAGTTTCTACCTGATCGGACGGGCCGCACCCGCCGTAGTATCGTTTTCCGGGATAGCCCTCTGCGTATTTATTGGTGAGAGTAGAAGTATAAGCATCGAGAACGCTGCGCGAAACAAAATTTTCGGAAGCAATCAGTTCGAGATGTGTTTCCTGCCGATGGTCTTCTGCCTTCAGTGCGGCGTATAATTCAGAATCCGTTTTTTCAACCCAAGTATAGCTCATGCGTAAGGATCATCATAAAGAGACGAGCCGGAAACTATTTTTTCTTTTTGGGTAACCTCAGAAAAAGTCGATCCGTGGATTTTTTTACCGTGCGGGCACTGAACTGCCCCCATTGCGTGTCGACAAGCAACTGCGTCTACTGCGTATCGACACAGGCTATTTTCTCTGCAAAATGCCGGTGAATTTACCCCGAGCTTGTCGAGGGGTCCATGTACCGGAAGTAAGCTCTGAACGCGAAGCGGCGGAGCGACGCGAAGCGAGCCGTAGGCAAACTTTTTCAGAGCTTACTTAGAAAGATCTCTGTATATGGAATCGAGAACTCCGTTGATATATCGAGATGCATCGTCCTCGGCATATTCCTGTGATATTTTTACAGCTTCATCGAGAATAATTCTGGCATCGGTTTCTATTACGTACAGAAGCTGGAAAATAGCTGTCCGAAGAATGGCTTTGTTGACAGGGGATACTCGCGAAAAATCCCAGTTTTCTGACTTGTCGATGATAAGTTCATCGATTTCATCTTTTTTTTCAAGAGTACCACGGATAATTTTTTCTGCGAATTTTTTTTCATCCTGTGGCAGGGAATAGTCTATCCACTGAAAGCGCAACAGAGACTCCGGCGTAACCTCGTGAAACTCAATCTGGAAGACAGCCTGCATGGCAATTACGCGCGCGCGGTGTGGTTTCATGAAAGTCCGGCAGTGCGATACATTTGCAGCAGTTCCAAAAGACCCATGGCTGCTTCGGAACCTTTATTGCCGAGCTTTATTCCGGCGCGGTTCATGGCCTGCTCTACCGTATCTGTCGTTATAATTCCAAACATGACGGGTTTGCCATACTGAAGAGCCAGGTTTCCAATTCCTTTGGCGGCCTCTCCGGCTATAAAATCAAAATGGGCGGTATCTCCCCTGATAACAGCACCGAGGGCAATAACGCCATCGAGTTCTTTTTTCTGTTCCAGTATTTTTTTTATGGTAACTGGAATTTCAAAAGAGCCCGGTACATGGTACACTTCAATGTACTCGCGAGGAATGCCTAAGCTAAGGAGAGTGCTTACTGCTCCGTCTAACAGGGATTCTGTTATGAAGGAATTAAACCGGGCAGATACAATCGCAATCCGAAAATCCCCCTGGCGAAGATGACCATGATACTCTGTAACTTCAGCTTTCATTCAGATGGTTTCATTGCAAAGTGTGGATAAAGTGGCAAGCATTATCGCAATGGTTTGGGAGTATGCGCTATATGGTACAACGCTCTGCCCGGAACAACCTGGGGGTGCTGGTTGAATCCGAGTATATGGCCAGAAACGGGAGACTGAACCGTAGAAAGTTCTTTGCCGAGAAGATCTGTGATGATGCCCAGTTCCTCGCCCCTTTCAATTTTATCTCCGGGATGCGCACGGGGATAAAACAATCCACCCGCCTCTGCCCGAACCCAGTCTGTCTCGCTGTAATAGAATTCAGGAATTTCTCCGGAATTAAAGCCATCGGGTATTTGTGGAATCATTTCCATATTATGCAGTACGTTGAGAAGACCTTCTACTCCCGCATTGAGAACATCTTCTTCTATTCTGTTGACCTGTCCTGCCTCAAACAGAATAAAGGGAATGCCCCGTTTGGTTGCTTCTTTTCTTAGCGAACCGACCACTCCCTGGGAATGAATAATGAGGGAGTGTCCAAAAGAGCGGGCGAGCAGCCGCGATCGAGGGGAGCGCATATTGCCCCGTATATGGGGATAGTTCCATCGACTGTAAGACGCAGAATGGAGGTCGATCCCAAAATCCGTATTTTCGACAAAGTTTTTCCAGATAAGGTTGGCCAGCCTGCTTCCCTCGGATCCGTTTTCGGCCCCCGGGAAGAGGCGGTTTAAATCTCTGCGATCGGGTAAATAGCGCGATTGCAGGTTATAAGCGGGGACGCTGACAACGGGAAGAAGATACAATTCTCCCGTAAAAAGGGCAGGAACGATTCTACGCACCAGCTCGTGTATAATGCCGATTCCATTGAGCTCGTCCCCGTGGATGGTGGCCAGAATGACGCCTTTGGGTCCCGGATGGGCTCCTCGAATAAAAACATAAGGCAGCTCTACCGCCCGGGAAGTAGAGTCTTCATCCAGCTTGATATGGTTTCTCAAAATGAACGGGCCGGGCAGTCTCTTCTCGGGCAATTCCATTGAGCCCGCTTTACGGGAATCCTCCCCTTGCGTCAATAAATATTGAGTTGACACCGGTTTCAAAAACTCCCGACCATTCCGCATGAAAGGGAAAAAAATTAAACACAGACGCACGCTCTACGTAGACCGTGGTTTCCAGTTGCGGCTCATCATGATTGCTCTGCTCCCCTTTGTCGTCATTTTGTCCGGTATGGGCTTTGGGCTGGTCTGGCTGTTTAACAATCTTCGCAAAGCGTTTCATTTTGAAGACACCAATTCTCTCATGCTCTTTCTCATGGAAAAACTCGGGCCAAATTATTCTTCTGGAGAAATGTTTTCGAATCTCGAATCATACGCTCTCATTGCCTTAATCGCCTTTGCCGTTCTTCTCATTCTGTATATATACTATATCTTTCTTATTTTCTCCAACAGGATTGCAGGCCCCATGTACAGGATCGATAAAACTCTATCTGCGCTGGCAGACGGGGATCTGAGCGTTCAGATTACGCTGCGGGAAAAAGATGAATTTCAGTATACGGCAGATAATTTTAATGGAATGATCCGAACCCTTCGCGACCGGGTGCGCCGCATTGGCCAGCTAAACCGCCATTTATCCGAAACATTCGATGAGCTTGAACTGCGCATTATCCCGGAAAACCGGGAAGACTTTTCCAAATTAAAGGAATTAAACGCAGGCATTGGCCAGGCTATTCATGAGTTCAAAACCGAGTAAACCGTATTCCACTTTTTCCACTTTATACAATGAGATAATGCAGGATGTGCCCTATCAGCGCTGGGCTTCTTATATTTTCCACACATTCGACGAAGCCGGCATAGGCACGGAAGATCCCGTTCTGGAAATGGCGGCGGGCACAGGTTTACTCACAGAGAAAATTGCCCCTCGCTATCCAAACTGGATTGCCAGCGATATTTCGCGCGAAATGGTTTTGCAAAACCGGGCTGCGGGAAAAATACAGACAGACATGGAGAACCTGCCCTTTGCCGATGGGGTTTTTTCTGCCGCTGTTACAGCGCACGATTCTGTCAATTATCTTGCCTCTCTGGAAAAATTTTCCGCCCATCTTTCCGAAGTCGCGCGCATCCTAAAACCGGCTGGTATTTACATTTTTGACGTAACCACCATTCGCAACGTGAAACAAAACTTTCACAATAAAGAGATACGGGAAAAATACGGCAACGTTGAACTCATTTGGAACAATGATTACAACCCGGAAACGCGCATCATAGAATCGGAACTTCTTTTTGTAACTCCAGACGACGTGAAGCGGGAATTGCATGTCCAGATGGTTTACACCATAAAGGAAATAGAAATTCTGCTGCGTAAGCATGGTCTCCGCATAATCAGAAAAGATGCCGACTATATGCGAGGAAATCCGGCGGCCTTTGCGCGCCTTCTCGTCTTTGTGGTACAGAAAAAAGGATGATGAATTATGTCCCCTGAAAAAGGTGGGCTATGAAAAGACTTTTTCTCCTTTCGGTTATTCTGCTTCATTCCTGTACGGTTCGGGCGGAACTTCCAGAAAAAACAATTTCGTTCTATGTGCAGCCTTTCGAAAATGCACAGTACTCCGTGGATGGTACCTCCATAAAGCCGTTGCAGACATCTATGCACGAGAAAACAATGGGAAAAATTACCCTGAAAATTCCTGCAGGAAAAAAGCAAATTCTCACGATTAAAAATGATGGATATATTCCGGTGCAATGGGACCCCTCTCTCAAGAATCCGGATCTGATAGTACTGGACAAGGCAAATTCTGGTGCAAAATTTTTATCGCGCCTTGCAACCGGAAATCAGCCGAAATCCGTTACCTTTATCGACAACGACCGCGTGGTACTGCCTCTTCTGGCTGATTCCGGGGTACAGGTACTCAATGTAAAAACGGGAGAAAAACAGTTTCTGCAGATTCCGGATGCAATCGCAAAAAAACAGGGTTTTGTAGAATCTCTGGTAAGGCACCAAGCCGGCGAGCTATGGGTCAGCCAGATGATGGTTCCTGCCGTCCATGTTTTTAATCTCAAAGATTTGTCCTACAAACAAACGATCCAGATTTCAGGAAAATGGTCTAAAGTAATGCTCGAAGACAAGGCAAATAAAAAAGTCTATTTAACCAACTGGCTGTCCTACGACATATCTGTCATTGACACTTCATCTGCTCCGTACAAAGAAATTACCCGCTGGCCTACCGGCAAAATGGTTCCCCGGGGACTTGCTCTTTCCGGAGACTCCCGCTTATTGTATGTTGCCGAATTTGAAGGGGCAGACCCCAAGAATAAACTGGGGCGTGTACGAAAACTTTCTACAGAAACCGGTAAAACTCTCTCCCTATTTGGACCTCCAGGTTCCAAACGGCATATCACCATTTTCACCGAACAAAACCAGATCATAGTATCAGACATGAGAACTGCGGTGGTAGAAGTGTATGATCTCTCAACAGAAAAAAAGATACATAATATACCGGTATATTCCAAGCCAAATACAATTACCCTTTCGCCAGACAAAAGCAGGCTCTATGTTTCATGTAGAGGCCCCAACAATCCGGAATCCTATCTTAAAAAGGGATTTCATTTTGGGCGCGTTTACACAATCGATACAAAAACATGGACCGTACTGGAATTCTGGGAGGGAGGAAACCAGCCCACAGGCCTCGACATATCGCCGGATGGAAAAACTCTCGTCTCATCAGACTTTCTCGATCAACAGATTCGAATCTATGAAATCCTTCCCCACAAATAGATTGACCGCACTGCAAAAAAACAAAGGATAACACATGAAATTAAAATTTTCTATTTTTCTACTCTCACTGGTACTGACTGCAGCAGCATGCCAAAAAAAACCAGCAGCACCCGTCGTTTCAAGGGAAACACAGACCCAGATTTTTCGCAGCACTGCACAGGAAGATCTTAAGCCAACGCGCTGGGACCAAGGCAGCACAACGATCACCAACGAAGACAGGCTCGACCTCTACCACGCCAGAATTGAAAATATTGGCGGGGCATACATAGGAGTTGGCTCCATACAGAATTTTCAACTCGCCGCGTGGGCTAAAAGCGAATACGTTTTCGTAATGGATTTTACGCGCATCGTAGCCGCAGCGAACAAGGTTCACATTGCGTTCCTTAAAAAAGCAGCCACACCGGAAGAATTCCGCGCCATGTGGAAAAAAGAAAACAAAGCCACTTCCGAAGCATGGCTGCGTGAAGTGTATGCATCCGAGACGAATCTCGATTTTATTGTAGAAAGCATGAATACGGCACGCGGTTTTCTACAGAAACGCTTTTCCATTGAAGACGTAGTGACCAAACAGCATGGCTATACCACCTGGCTGTACGACCAGGCACAATACGATTATCTTCGCACCCTCGCCCGGGAAGACAGAATTATTTCCCTGCGGGGAGATCTCAATGGTACGATTACATTCAAAAGTATCGGAGAGACTCTTAAGAAGATGAATGTTCCAGCCCGGATTCTCTATCTTTCCAATGCAGAAGAATATCTGCGCGTGTATTCCCCTGAATTTAGGGCAAATGTAACCGGACTGCCCATGGACGAAAAATCTCTGATCGTTCGCACCGTATCCGTGCAAAGAAACCGCTTTCCCTGGGCGCCTGGTTCGTTTACAGACGAAGACGACGATTTTCATTATAACATCCAGTTTCTGGATGATTTCCAAAAATCACTGAGCACAGATTCTAACTCCAGCGTTCTTAAGAATATGGAGAGAGCAAACGTACACCGGGAATCAGGATTCAGCGAAATTCCCCGCGTAGTGGAAACGACTCCCTGATGAATAAAAAGTATATCGTTCGGTCCGCCTCGCGCGAATATCCCATAACATGGTATTCGTCTCTATCGGAACTGGTAGCTGCTGTTTCCGCACAGGTTCGTCCGGGCGATATGCTTCTTGTCGATTCCAATGCCGACAAATACTACGGTAAACATTTTCGTTCCCTGTTTGCGCCCGGAAAAGTATTTGTGATTCCTTCCGGGGAAAAATCAAAATCATTCCACCAGTATGAAAAGCTTACCCGGGCACTCATTCGCAGTGGAGCCAACCGAAAAACGACTCTGTTTGCCCTCGGTGGTGGAGTTACGGGAGACCTGTCCGGCTATATAGCCTCTACGCTGCTTCGTGGAGTTTCTTTTGTACAAATCCCCACCACTCTGCTCTCGATGGTAGATTCCTCCGTGGGTGGAAAAACCGGCATAAATGTACCGGAAGGCAAAAATCTTGTCGGGACTTTTTACCAGCCTCTCTCTGTACATATTTCCATGGAATTTCTACAAACACTGCCTGCCGGACATATTACCGGGGGGTTTGCCGAAATCATCAAATCGGCATTGCTGCGCGACAAAAAACTGTTGCGGGAAATCCAGAAGGCTAAAGATGCCATCCGCAAACGGGATCCGGAAATTCTGCGGAAACTATCGGAAAAAGCAGTTACCATTAAAGCCGATGTCGTTTCAGAAGATGAAACTGAAACGGGAGTGCGCGCAACTCTTAATCTTGGACACACTCTGGCCCATGCTCTCGAAGCTTTTTCCCGCTATAAGGGTATCACTCATGGAGAGGCGGTGGCGATTGGTATGCACTTTGCTGTTCGCCTTTCTGCCTCTCTTGGGATTCTGGCGATCAAAAAAGCCAATGAAATAATTGAAATCTTCCGAGAAACAGGGCTCCCTCTGTATCTGCAGGAATACAGTGTTCTCAAAAAGGCCAGTCCGGAAAAGCTTGTAGCCCTCATGAAAAGAGACAAAAAAAATATTTCTGAAGATATTCGTTTTATTCTTTTAGATGAGCCGGGCAATGCCTTGTTACCGCAACCGGTTCCAGATACAACACTGCTCACGGAACTCGCAAAATTTATAGAAGAGGGAAACAAATGAAAATACATATCATCAATGGTCCCAATTTAAACATGCTCGGCAAACGCGAAGAAAGCATTTACGGCAATTCAACTCTGGCCACCATAGAAGAGTCTCTCAAAATACAATTTCCCGGGATTAGCTTTTCTTTTTTCCAAAGCAACCTTGAGGGAGAACTCGTAAATTATGTGCAGAACCATGGGGACGATTGGATGGTCATCAACGCCGGAGCCTATACGCATACGAGCATAGCACTCCGCGATGCTCTTCTTTCAGTGCGCGCAAAATTTCTCGAAGTACATATCAGCAATGTGTACGCGCGGGAATCCTTTCGGCACCAGTCGTTTTTGAGCGATATTGCCAGCGGAGTTCTTGCCGGCTTAGGCCCGTCTGTCTACGAAATCGCTGTCCACTATATTTACGAAAAGCACAGGAACGCGCATGGCTGAGGAGCTGCTCCAGAAAAACGCTCAGGGAACTTTTGTCCTTTCGGACCGTGGAGAATACCTGGCGTATTACAATGCACTTCGACATCTCCTGGCTCATTACATGTCCCGTGGCTTGCAGTTTCCTCCCGAAAAGACCCAAAAAGTTTTGTCCGAAACCATGGCGCGGATAAGCCGTGAATTTAAGACCGTGGCAGATTTTCGCTCGCGAATAGCAGAGCTGCCCGCATGGATTGGCGAGCCTAATACAAACCGCCTTATTTCTTACATAGGGCAGCATTTTATTTCGACGCTGGAAAAAACCCGCGCCCAGTTAATGGAAAAAGAGCTTCCAAAAGCACGCGATAAATTCGATAACCCATACCGCACTCCATCCTGGGATTTTCTGGACCTGTATGGTGATCTCTTTTTGAAAGCCCCTCCTGTTCTTGCGTCCTCAGCACAGGAAAACCGAATAGCGCAAATGTTTCAGTCCCCGACAACAGCTCCTGCTGCGGAACAGGCCCCGGTGCCCAAACAGTCCCAGGAATCGGAAGATCCCATGCCGGGAGAGCGTTTATTAAAACTCCTTACAGCTGCGTTTTTACAGTCCCCAAAACATCAGGCAGGCTCAGTGATTTCGCCTGTGCAGAGCGAAAACAGCGAGCTCCCGTCCCCCGTGCCACAACGCCAGTCTGCCGGGAGAGATCCCATGCCGGGAGAAATACTGCTGTCCCGCTACCAGGAAGAATTCCTTCGAGCTCCTCTTCCCGTCAGCACTGGATCTTCTGAACAGGTTCCCGTCTACAGAAAAGTAGAAGCGTTTCTTTCCCCGGATATTTTTTTCCGTATCAGCGAAACAATGAACGGCTTTATTGCCAAAAAAGATAAAGAGGGATACCAGAACTGGTTTTCCACTCTGGCTCCCAGAGAGAAGCAGGCTATCCATTTAAGAACTCTGGTTCAGCGCGAAGAACGGGGAGAGTCTATTCAGTGGGATGCAGAATACTCGCGCCTGCACGTAATGCCAGGAGACAGCCTGGATAAAATTCAGGAGTATGCAGAGACCGTTCGCGAATACATGAGCACAATGAAAGATCTTCGAAACGTTCTTGCCGGACAGAACCAGGGCCTGTATCAACAGTTGCTCGTTTTTATTTCTTCGCCTTCCAGCAAAGCGGACGATCTCGATATGATGCTGCTACAGGTTTCTGACCCGACGGCACGCAATAATATTCGCGAACAATGCCTTCAATTGCTTGACAATATGCAGGACTATCAGGGTTAAAGCCATGCCTTATGTAAATGTAAAAGTGGCCGGAAAATTGACCACGGAGCAAAAACAAAAAATAGCAGCGGGAATCACAGAGCTGCTCCTCAATGTAGCCGGAAAACCGCCCGAAGCAACCTACATAACCATAGACGAACTCGACAGAGAAAACTGGGCCAAAGCAGGTAAACTGCTCTCCGACTCCTAACTTATCCACATATGTGGATAAACTGTGGAAAAAGTTAACAGTACTGTGAAAGTATGAACCAGCGACTCTCCCAGATACGGCAGTCCATGGAACCAGCTTCTGTTCTCGTAAGTTATTCGGGAACAGAAGCAAAGCGTAACAAAGACGTTTTATATCCTTTCCGCGCTGAATCCGATTTTCTGTACCTCGCCGATCTCAATATTCCAGACTCCATCTTTGTCCTGGCGCAATCCGGCGAGACAGCGTTTTTTGCGCCAACAGGTTCTCCCGAAGAGAGGCGTTGGAGCAGTCGGTTTGCTGATCCGGAGCTTCTGTCGAAATCACTGGGCCTGCCGCTATCCGCTATCCACGACATTTCCAAACTGGCAGAAATACTCAAGCCACTTGTTTCGGGAAAGGACATACTCTACGCTCCCTGGAAAGAAGAATACAGCAGTCCACTATCTCGTCTTCTAACAGCGTGGAGCGCTAAAACCCGTGGGCCGGAGACTTTTCCCTCTTCTTGGAAAGACTTATCATCCTTTTTAGGTTATTTTCGGAGGACAAAAGATTCCGACGAAATTGCCCGCTTAAAAAAATCGGCCCAGGCCGCCGTCGCCGGACACAGGGCAGTTCTGCAGCTTCTGCGCACGTTTGATGAACCCATGCGGGAGCGCGATGCCAAAAGGGAATTTTTTCACGCCATACACAGAAACGGGGCCGAAGAGTTATCTTATCCGGTGATTGCAGCCTCAGGAAATCATGCGACCGTTCTCCACTATGAACGCGATACTGCTGAAATTTCGCAGGGTTCTTTTTTTCTGATGGATGCCGGGGCTGAATACCAGGGATATGCGTCGGACATAACGAGAACATATCCGGTAGGCAAGCTGCATTCTCGTAAAAAAGAAATGTACGAGATTGTTCTGGCTGCTCAGAAAAAGGCCATAGAACGCGCTGTCCCCGGGCAGACTCTGGAATCCATTCATGATACAACTGTAGAAACTCTGGTAGAGGGCCTCTGGAATGCAGGCCTTCTCAAGCGAATTGCATGGGAAGGAGAATGGATCATCCCGGGGTCCATGCATGAGGTCATTCAAAAACAATACTACAAACTCTTCTACATGCACCGCACATCTCACTGGTTGGGACTGGACGTACACGATACCGGGGCCTACTATGAAAACGGCCAACCCGTGAAACTTGTTCCTGGCATGGTGTTTACCGTAGAACCCGGACTTTACTTTCCTGAGGATTACGATTTTATACCAGAAGAGCTTAAAGGTACAGGAATCCGCATAGAGGATGACATTCTCATCACCGAGAGTGGGAACGAAAACCTGACAGAAGGCATGCCCCGGGAATTCAGTGAACTTTCTTGACGGCAGATGCGAACCTGATTGTTTGCTATATGCGCTCACTGGTAGAACAGTTGCTTAGAATTCCACTGGCACTGCTTCTTTTTTTCTTTACCCTGTCTTCTTTTCCGGTGATTCAGAACTGGATGCAGGCCTCCCGTTTTTTCTATCTTGCTGCTTTTCTCACTCTTCTCGTCGTTGTATCCGCACTGCTCCTGAAGGCCGTTCTTTTTTTGCCGCCCTTTTCGTCCCATAAAACAAAATCTGAAACCGAGGAATCATGAAAAAATTATATCTTTCCATTCTCTGGCACCAGCACCAGCCATTTTATAAAGACACGGTTAACAGCATTTATCGAATGCCGTGGGTGTACATGCACTCTCTCAAAGACTATTACGACATGCTCGTTCTCGCCGTAGAGAATAAGGTAAAAGTTACCTTCAATCTGGTTCCCATTCTACTTTACCAAATCCTCGATTATATAAAAAATCCCCTTCAGGATGAACTTCTCGCTATCCTTTACAACAATGGCCCGATCCATGCACGCGAAGAGAAACAGCTTACTACATACGCGTTTTCGTCTATGGATCAAAAAAAGATCCACGCATCGCCGCGCTACCACGAACTGCTCACAAAAAAAAATCACGGCGAAACATTCACTCCCGAAGACTACGTGGATCTCAAAGTCCATTTACTTCTCGCATGGTTTGGCCAGGTATCCTTCCGCAAAGAGGCATGGCTCCATAATCTCGCTCAAAAAGACAGAGGATATTCCAACGCAGACAAGGAGAAAATTCTGCAGTATGGAGAATCACTCCTGAAAACTGTCATCGATGCGCACAGAACGGCTTATGAGCAGGGCCTGATCGATGTTTCCACCACGCCGTTCTTTCATCCCATTCTTCCATTGCTTTCTTCTTTTCAGGCTGCCAGAGTTTCTGTTCCGGATATTCCCCTGCCAGGCGCAGTATCCAACATGGCAAACGATATTGGCCTGCAAATACAGAGTGGAAAGGAATACACAGAAGGAATACTCGGTAAAAAAATCAACGGTTTCTGGCCGTCCGAGGGTTCTGTTTCTCCCGCTGTAATCCCTGAGTTCGCAAAGAACGAAGTTAAGTGGGTTGCGACAGACCAGGGAATTCTGGCTCATTCGTTTGCTCTATCTCACACTCCGTTTGGCCACAACGAAATTTATGTACCCTATGATTTTAGTACGGAAAACGGCCCTGTCCGAATGTACTTCCGCGATACGCAGCTTTCGGATCTGATTGGATTTACATACTCCCAGTGGGACACGCAAACCGCAGTGAACGATTTTCTCACCCGCCTGGCGCGCATAAAAGATGAGTTTACCGGTCCCGAGGGAAACCCCCACGTAAATGTTATTCTCGATGGAGAAAACGCATGGGAACATTATCC
This sequence comes from Turneriella parva, assembly GCA_020719945.1. Lineage (GTDB taxonomy): Bacteria > Spirochaetota > Leptospiria > Turneriellales > Turneriellaceae > DYKF01. The sequence continues at coordinate 5,233 of DYPL01000038.1, read as the reverse complement.
CAATAACGGATATGACTTTCTCGATAAATTATACAAGGCCATTGCCAATGCGGGCTGGATTGTACCCATTACCCATACCGAAGCACTTTCCCTTCCCGGTAGAAAGCTCGAAAAACTCTTTTCGGGAAGCTGGATCTATTCCAACTTCAATACCTGGATTGGACACCCGGAAAAAAACCGCGCGTGGGAGTTTCTCGTCAAAGCGAAAACCGCTTTCGAAGAGCGCAAGGACACTGTCGATGCAAAAACACTGGCAGAAGCCCGCTTTGCCCTCTCTGCAGCAGAAGGCAGTGACTGGTTTTGGTGGTATGGCGACGATTTTTACAGCCACTTTAGCGATGATTTCGATGCGCTCTTTCGGCAGCATGTCAGAAATGTTTACCAGTATCTTGGCCTTTCAGTTCCGCAGGAATTGTATTCCAGCATTCGCGGAAAACACCGTGGAGGGTTGATCGCGCATCCTGTGGACTACCTCACCGTTCATCCCGATGGTCTTGTCGAAGGCTTTTTTGACTGGCTGGGTGCGGGAGAATTTGATCTCACGTTTGATGCCTCGACAATGCATCTGGCTACGCGAAGGCTGCAAAAACTGAAGTTTGGTCCGTCGCAAAAACACACGCACGGATTCTATATGGCCATTGAAGGCAATCTCGAAAATCCGTACCAGGAAACTCTCGAGATAGAAATTCTGAATAACGAAAGCATCATTATTGAATGGGATATGCAGAATAAAACAATTCTTCCGACAAACGGACAGCAGAAGCATCTACACATTCAAATTGCCCAGAAAGATGTTATCGAAATGTACGTCCCCTTTTCCCAGGCAGAGGAACATATTCTGGTACAGTTCCGAGTGAAAAAGAATGGCCAGATTATTGAAAAGGCCCCCATGTACTCCATGGCCAAGCTGCCCTTAAAAGTAGAAAAAGCGGCAGACTGGATTATATAAAGATCAGAGTTCCATGAATTAACCTCTGGACGCAAAGCGAGCCAGAGGTTATACTTTTCCAGAGATTACGTATCGCCACACCAGAAAAGTTAATACTCTTTTAGTAAATACTTTCGTCTAACGGTTATTGACAAACTGTCAATCATCAAAAGGCGCTTGTTGTTTCCCGCCGGACCCGGCGTGTACAACAAACCGGAGATAACGGCATTCTGAGCAGAGGAAACAGAATAGTCTCTCTGAAAAACGGAATCGGGTATGGCAACCGTCAGCTTTTTCCAGCCAGAATAACGGAGAGATCCAAACGAATGGCGGGACAAAACGCCCCGCCCGTCCCGGATGAGAAGGTACAGACTTCCCGGGTAATCCATCGAAAATACCCAGATAGAAATAGAGACGAGACGATCCCCGACTGGCTTTTCAGGAAAGCGGATTTCTGCCTGTCCCGTCCGCAAAGAATCGTACAAGATCCAGGCACCATCCCTGTCGCGCGGAGCGGGAGAAAGAAAGCGCGCCGATGGAATAAAGCGGAAAAAACCATCGCCGCGAAAATCTGCCGAGGGACCACCTTCTGCAAACCGGGAAGAAAACGATTCAAAAACTTTTTCTTCCGGTATTCCAGGGAGAATATCCGTATAGGCCTCCAGCGGAAGATCTTCCGCACGTAGGACTAACACAGGCAAGAGACTAAGTGCGGCTAAAAGGATAGACTTCAATACCCCTGTCCTTCATCTCAAGAATTCCCTCGAAAGCTTCGAGTGCAGCCTGCGCCGTCGTGAAATACGGCACATTGTATCGCAGGGCAGCCTGCCGAATATCGAGAGCATCGTTGCGTGTTTGAATATCGGTTGGCACATTGAAAATCAGATGCACATCGCCCGACTTGATTCTATCGACAATATGCGGTCGAGCTTCATGGACTTTATTGACAATTTCAACGGGTACTCCGTTATCCTGTAAAAACTTGCCAGTACCGCGCGTCGCAAGAATTTTATAGTCGGTCTGGCTGGTGAGTCGCTTAACAACGTCGAGAACAAGAGATTTGGATTCATCGTTAATAGAGACAAACAGATTTCCCTTTAGCGGAACAGGACTTCCAGCCGCTTCTTGGGCCTTAAAGAAAGCTTCTCCCGGAGTTTTGCCAATTCCCATGACTTCCCCGGTAGATTTCATTTCGGGGCCAAGAATTGTATCCGTGCCGGCAAACTTTTTGAAGGGAAGAACAACTTCTTTCACAAAGTATTTATCCGGAATAATCATGTCGCGAAGTCCAAGATCGTCCAGAGTTTCCCCAGCGATAATCCGCGTCGCCATTTTGGCCAACTGTACTCCAATCGCCTTAGAAACAAACGGAACGGTTCGGGAGGCTCGCGGGTTTACTTCTATGACGTATAACTGATCCCGGAAAATGGCAAACTGTATGTTAATCAGTCCCTTGACTTTTAACTCCAGAGCAATTTTTTCCGTGGCCTCTATAACTTCTGAAAGCATGCTTTGCGACAGAGATTTAGGAGGCAATATGGAAGCAGAATCTCCGGAATGCACGCCTGCTTCTTCTATGTGTTCCAGAATACCGCCAATAAAAACGCGGTGTCCATCGCACAGAGCGTCTACATCGAGCTCCAGAGCATGCTCCAGAAACTTATCAATCAGAACGGGTCTCTCTTCGCTCACCTCGGTTGCAGATTCCATGTAGCGGATCAACTGCTCCTGCATATGCACAATCATCATGGCTCTGCCACCAAGAACAAAGGATGGCCGCACCAGGACGGGAAAACCAAGCTCTTCTGCAGAGGTCAGGGCCTGCTCCATGGAAGAAGCCATTCTTCCATCTGGTTGCCTCAACTGAAGATGAGCAATCATATCGTTAAACAACTTGCGGTCTTCGGCTCTCGCGATGGATTCCGAAGAGGTTCCCAAAACGGGGATGCCGCGTTTTTCCAGTGCCTCCGAGAGGCGCAAAGGCGTCTGTCCTCCAAACTGAAAAATAGCACCTAATAGTTCTCCTCCCTCAGATTCTTTATCGTAAATATTGAGAATATCTTCTTCTGTGAGGGGTTCAAAGTACAAGCGATCGGATGTGTCGTAATCGGTGGAAACCGTTTCCGGATTAGAGTTCACCATGATGCTCTCAATGCCAAGATCCTGTAGAGCAAACGATGCATGGCAGCAGCAGTAATCAAATTCAATACCCTGGCCAATGCGGTTTGGGCCGCCTCCGAGAATCATTATTTTTTTGCGGTCTGACACATCTGCTTCGCATTCTTTTTCGGTTGTTGAATAGAGATACGGCGTATGGGATTCAAACTCAGCAGCGCAGGTATCAATTCTTTTAAATACGACGGGCACTTTCTCCCGGCGCAGTCTGTCCATTTCTGCTGTTTTTGATGAATGCAGTATCTGGATTTTAGAGAACAGCTTCATGTATTCGCCGGAACCACCTGGCAGCAGAGATAGTTCTTCGAGCATGGGAGCTACATCATCTGTAAGCGCAATCCAGGACATTTGTCGTGCAGTATAGCCATAGTCACGCATCTGCTGCATTTGCGATTCGGGATTGCCGGCACGCGCAGCAGAGAGAAACTCTTTTTCCCTTTGTACCATTCTTTCGAACTGGTGCAGAAACCATGGGTCAATAAATGTAATAGAATGCAGCTGTTCTACGGAATATCCCAGATCCAGTGCGTACCGCAAATACTGGTAACGCCTGTCGTTTGGCGTGGCGAGCCGTTCGCGCAGATACGATTCTAGTCTGCCCTCTCTCTCGATTTTTTTCATTTCGAGAAAAGTGACGAGATTGCCATCCGAGCCAAATCCACCGAGCCCGTTTTCCAGTGAGCGCATGGCTTTCTGGAAAGATTCCGGAAAAGAACGGCCAATCGCCATTGCTTCGCCTACGGAACGCATCTGGGTATCTAGGCTGTTTGGGGAATCGGGAAATTTTTCAAACGTAAAACGAGGAATTTTTGTGACAATATAATCAAGACTTGGTTCAAAGGAAGCAGGAGTTTTTTGGGTAATGTCGTTGTTGATTTCATCGAGGGTGTACCCAACGCTCAGCTTGGCTGCAATTTTGGCAATGGGAAATCCGGTGGCCTTGGAAGCCAGCGCGCTGGAACGGGAAACCCGTGGATTCATTTCAATAACGATGACATCGCCATTGGCAGGGTTCACGGCAAACTGGATATTGGATCCACCTGTTTCCACGCCGATCGCTCGAATAATTCGGATTCCCTGATCACGAAGATTCTGGTATTCCCTGTCTGACAATGTCTGTTGGGGAGCAACAGTTATGGAGTCTCCCGTGTGTACGCCCATGGGATCTATGTTTTCAATGCTGGCAATAATGACGACGTTATCTGCCGAGTCGCGCATGACTTCGAGCTCGTATTCTTTCCAGCCAAGAACAGACTGCTCCACCAGAACCTGTGAATTGGGACTTTCACTCAGTGCGAGGCGAATGAGCTGCTCGTATTCTTCCTGGTTATACGCCACGCCACCGCCCGATCCCCCCAGAGTAAACGAGGGGCGCAGAATAACGGGAAAGCCAATATCGTTTATGATCTGCATGGCCTCGTCAAAACTGTGTGCGAGCCCGGATTTAGGAACCGCTACGCCAATCGACTCCATCGTTTCTTTAAAGAGCTTTCTGTCTTCGGCGCGTGCAATGGCATCTGACTTTGCGCCAATCAGTTCCACGCCGTATTTTTTTAGGATGCCTGCTCTGTCTAATCCCAGCGCTGCATTCAGCGCTGTCTGCCCACCCACCGTTGGAAGCAGCGCATCTGGCCTTTCTGTTTCAATAATTTTTTCCAGATACGGAAGAGTGATCGGTTCAATATACACTCTGTCCGCGAAATCCGTATCTGTCATGATGGTAGCCGGATTCGAATTGACGAGAATGACAGCGTATCCTTCTTCTTTGAGTGCCTTAACGGCCTGGGTTCCCGAATAATCGAATTCACTCGCCTGGCCAATGACGATGGGGCCAGATCCTATTATCATAATTTTTTTTATATCAGTTCGACGCGGCATTCAGCCAGATTTTCCTTTTTCCCCGTCCAGTCAAACAGGAAAGCGGTTGTTCCGCCCTTCGGCAACCTTCTGAAATATTTTTGGCTTCCAGAACCATGATCAATAGGGCCGCTTTTCTGCGCACATCATTGTCGCGGATTCCCTTCAAATTATGCTGGATTTTTTTTCAAGCAAAATCCTTCAATAATCTGTCAGATATGTCTCCGGGGGGCAATCCTCCAGCCAAATGCTTCCCGTTTACATTCCACGAAA
>DYPL01000095.1 GCA_020719945.1 Turneriella parva | reverse complement strand
CATTGAAAAATTCGCAATAGAACTTCTCGAAAAACACAGCTATCAATATATCTACGGCCCTGATATTGCTCCCGATAGTGAAAAGTCAGAACGAACTTCCTTTGAAGATGTACTTCTCTTGGAAAGGTTAAAAAAAGCTGTTTCTCACATTAACCCAGACATACCTGCAGAAGTGCAAGATGATGCCATAAAACAAATAGAACGTCTTAACTCCCCCGAACTGATTACCAATAACGAAACCTTTCACCGTATGCTGACAGAAGGCATTAAGGTTACTTATCAGAAAGACGGAAACAGTCGCGGTGATCTGGTCTGGTTGATTGACTTTAATGAACCGGAGAATAATGACTTTATAGTTATTAATCAATTCACAGTTATAAATTCATCTCAATTAGGAGCCCCTAAATCCCCTAAAGGGGACTTTCAAATTGAAACTTCTCCCCCTTCAGGGGGTTGGGGGGCCGTCAACAAACGTCCTGATGTAATTTTTTTCGTCAATGGTTTGCCTCTTGTCGTTATTGAGCTTAAAAATCCAGCGGATGAAAACGCCACTGTCCAATCAGCATTTAAACAACTGCAAACCTACAAACAGGAAATCCCCTCCCTGTTTACTTACAATGGTTTTTTAGTTATTTCAGACGGTCTTGAAGCGAAAGCAGGCACAATTTCTTCCGGATACAGTCGTTTTATGGCATGGAAAACCTCTGATGGTAAAGTTGAAGCGTCACCGCTTATTAGTCAGTTGGAAACTTTAATTCGCGGCATGCTCGATAAAAAAACAGTGTTAGACCTTATTCGCCATTTTATTGTTTTTGAAAAATCAAAAAAAGAGGACAAGGAAACAGGCGTCATAACCATTCAAACAGTAAAAAAAATGGCTGCTTATCATCAGTACTATGCGGTAAACAGAGCGGTTGAATCAACACTCCGAGCTTCCGGTTATGTCAGAAAAACTGTTAATAATACCGAAGGTTTTACCGTTCAGGAATCGCCAAAAAGTTCTGGTGTACCTGGTGTGAAGTCCCAACCTGTGGGCGACAAAAAAGGCGGCGTTGTCTGGCACACTCAGGGCTCTGGAAAATCCTTATCCATGGTTTTTTATACCGGCAAGGTAGTTCTCGAAATGGATAATCCGACCATTCTTGTAATCACCGACCGAAACGACCTTGACGACCAGCTTTTTGATACCTTTGCTGCTTCAAAACAATTACTCAGACAGGAGCCAGTACAGGCAGAAAACCGGGACCAATTAAAGGAATTATTGAAAGTCGCATCCGGCGGCGTGGTTTTCACCACAATTCAGAAATTTCAACCGGAAGAAGGGAATGTCTACGAAAAACTGACCGAAAGAACCAATATTATAGTTATCGCCGATGAAGCCCACAGAACTCAATACGGTTTCAAGGCAAAAACAATTGATGAAAAAGACAAGAACGGCAATGTTATTGGTAAAAAAGTTGTCTATGGTTTTGCAAAGTACATGCGCGATGCTCTCCCTAATGCGACCTATCTTGGTTTTACCGGAACACCTATTGAAAATACCGATGTAAACACCCCTGCTGTTTTCGGCAATTATGTTGATGTATATGATATTGCACAGTCCGTTCATGACGGCGCAACAGTCCGCATTTATTACGAAAGCCGTCTTGCGAAAATCATATTAAGCGATGAAGGCAAAAAGCTTATAAAAGACTTTGATGATGATCTTGACCAGGGCGAAACGTCTGAAAATCAAAAAGTAAAAGCCAAATGGACTCAGCTTGAAGCCCTAATCGGCAGTGCTGACAGAATAAAACAGGTCGCGAAAGACATTATCACGCATTTTGAACTGCGACAGGAAGTCATAGACGGCAAGGCCCTGATAGTCACCATGTCCCGCCGCATTGCTGCTGAACTATATAAGGCTATTACAGAACTCAAACCAGAATGGCATGACAACAACTTAAAAAAAGGCGTTATCAAAGTCGTCATGACCTCTGCTTCTTTTGATGGGCCTGAAATATCCAGCCATCATACAACGAAAGAGCAACGGCGTTCTTTAGCCGACCGCATGAAAGACCCTGAAGATGAATTGAAACTGGTTATCGTAAGGGATATGTGGCTCACCGGTTTTGATGTGCCTTCCCTGCATACTCTCTATATTGACAAGCCGATGAAAGGCCATAATTTAATGCAGGCTATCGCCCGTGTTAATCGTGTCTATAAAGATAAAACTGGCGGTCTCATAGTTGATTATCTCGGCATTGCTTCTGACCTAAAAAAAGCTCTTTCATTTTATTCTGATGCCGGTGGTAAAGGTGATCCGGCTGTTAATCAGGAAAAGGCCGTACAGCTTATGCTGGAAAAACTGGAAGTTGTATCTCAATTATTCCATGGTTTTGCTTATGAGGAATACTTTGAAGCTGAAACAGGTAGAAAATTATCACTTATTCTTTCTGCCGAGGAACATATACTTGGTCTTGAAAACGGAAGAAAACGATACATTGATGAAGTAACCGCCTTGTCTCAAGCCTTTTCAATAGCCATACCTCATGAACAGGCAATGAATGTTAAAGATGAAGTGGCCTTTTTTCAAGCAGTAAAATCACGGCTTGTCAAGTTTGACAGTACTGGCTCTGGAAAAACTGATGAGGAAGTTGAAACTGCTATTCGTCAAGTAATTGACAAAGCACTTGTTACTGAAAAAGTAATCGATGTTTTTGATGCCGCTGGTATTAAAAAGCCTGATATTTCCATATTGTCAGAAGACTTCCTTCTTGAAGTTAAAAATATGGAACACAAGAACATCGCTCTTGAAGTCCTAAAAAAAATTCTTAATGATGAAATAAAATCCCGGACAAAGAAGAATTTAATTCAAAGCAGAACCTTAATGGAAATGCTTGAAAATTCTATTAAGAAATATCACAATAAAATCCTAACAGCCGCAGAAGTTATTGAAGAACTTATCAAATTATCTAAAGAAATCCATGAAATGGATAAAGAACCCAAAGAAATGGGGCTTTCCGATTATGAATACGCATTTTATACAGCCATTGCGAAAAATGACAGTGCAAAACAGGTAATGGAACAGGATAAACTCAGAGAGCTTGCAGTTGTACTTTATGAAAAGGTAAAAGAAAACGCATCAATTGACTGGACAATAAAGGAAAGCGTTAAAGCAAAACTAAAAGTAATTGTTAAAAGAATTTTAAGACAATATGGTTATCCGCCAGATATGCAAATGTTAGCAACAGAAACTGTCTTAAAGCAAGCAGAACTAATTGCTGAGGAATTAACACATGGCAAATAAGAAAGCCCCCTCCACCGTCCTGGCTCCGGCGGCAAAGAGGGGGGCTGGGTTAAGAAATAACTGGTTGCTGGGAGTGGCGCTCTGCCCATCGCACAACACAGCATAGCCGCTTCGTCGCTGCGCTA
>DYPL01000094.1 GCA_020719945.1 Turneriella parva | reverse complement strand
GTTTAGTTTTTAAGGAGATTGCTTTACTGTGCACCCATATTTGGGTGCCGTATGGTTGTATTCGGACTCCTCGCAGGGTTCTGACCGGATCACCTTGGCTTTCCCATGCACATTATGTCGGGATCCCTTTAATTTAACTTCCAGATTCAATATTTCTCCATGGTCAAATTTTTCATCGGAAAAAAAGGCAAGCCCGCTTCCGGAAATATCCGTGGCGTAGGTTGATGTCTCAATCAAATCGTTTTCATAAGAATAGAAAACATGGAGGTGGGGGATGTCCGGGGGAATCTCATTTTACCAAAATCATCCATGAAGGATCATTTCCATAAGGTCATCCCCGGTCAAGAATATATCCCTTTTTCTCCCTGGCTTATTTATTCTCCAGTCTTTCAATACCGTTCCAGTTTTCCGGGATGCCAGTGGCCAAAAGTTTATTGCACCTTTTTATGTATATTTCAAAAACGGTATCTTTTTTTTGAAATTCATTGGATAATTGTTTGAATATCTCCAATCCTTCTGCAATAAATTTTTCCCGGTAAAGCTTAATAGCTTTCATGAGTCTGGGCTTTGTCTCTATTTTCATATTGTAATTTTTTGTGGTGGCGGGATCCAGAATTTCAATCACAGTGACGGGCTCCCTTCTGCCTTTGACAATAACGGTATCCACAACTCTGTGCTGGTACTTATCCATATTTGGGATCTCATTGAACAGTTTGTCGCTGACTAGGATTTCCACGTTATAATATTTGGTGAGACCCTCAATGCGGGAGGATAGATTGACCACATCGGAAATGACGGTTGTCTCCATCCTGTTTTCTTCCCCAATGGTTCCCAGCATCAGGTTTCCATAGTGAATACCAATCCCAATGGCAATCTCATCATAACCGCTGGCTTTTCTTTGGAGATTGTAATCAATGACAGCTCGTTGCATGAGTAATGCCGTATCAATGGCTCTTTCCGGAGAATCCGGAAAAAGGGCCATGAGCGCATCCCCGATATATTTATCAACAAATCCCGCATTGGAGCGAATAGTGGGCCCGATTCGTTTGAGATAGGCATTCAAAAAATTAAAATTTTCCTGTGGGGTCATTTTCTCGGACAGGGAGGTGAAGGAGCGGATATCAGAGAATAAAACCGTCATCTGTTTTTGCACCTGGTTCCCCAGTTCCACTTCTATAATACTATTTTTATTGAGATAGTTAATAAATTCTATGGGCACAAATCGGGCAAAGGCGTTTGCCATTTTTGTCTGCATATCCAGAGCCTGTTTTTGTTTTTCAATCAATTCATTGCGAACAAAACCCCGGGCACGAAGATATCCGCTGATAAAAGCAAAGACAATGAGTATGGAAATATTGATCAGGGCATTGACCGCCCCTCCATCCAGGGAAGAATAAATCTGGAAAGAAAAGTACAGGACCAGGTAATTCGCGAGAAGATGAAATACCAAAAAATGGATACTGTAAATGAACACCGTAAGCTGGATAAACATGACCACAATAAACAGGATCATGGATTTTGTGGAGTAATAATTCAGAGCATCCATATACGCAGAGCTTGCCAGGATTGCCAGGGAAAACATGGGTATAACGAACCTGTGGTGGAAATTAATGTTTTTATATGCTGACAATTTGGGTATGTGCAACGAGATGTACAGGACAAGGGTAACTGCAATGATGGAGATATGAGAGTAGAGATATCCCAGATAGAGAAACTGCTGATCCGGCCCATGGGATTTCAGCATGGGGAGATCATAGGTAAAAATGAGAAGAAGTTCAATGGGTACAAGAATCAACGCAAAGCGGCGGAATGCTTCCAGATTATGCAGAATAATCTTTCGTTCCATGTCATTGTACATGGCGGTATTTGTATATTCTTTTGCATAATATTTTTCCAGATACAAATCATACCAGAATGCCTGGTAACGCTCAAAAAGGTTTTTAATTTTTTCTTTCATGGTAATCCCCTTATTTCTTTTTATAATCAATCCAAAAAGCTATCCACTGATAATCCAATTCCAGATTCTGGTTGGGAAGGTTGCAGTGGACAACATCATTCATTACGATGGTGGCATTTGTTTTTATTACACTGAAATTTTTTGTGGCTGGATCTATTTGGGTCATTCTCCCCCAGTCATTACCACTGGTACCTCGTATAGGATCGTAAAAAAATCCCTGGCCATCCCTTGCCAGCCAATGAAGGTCGCCGTAATCATATTCGCTGGAAATCTGTACAATTAGTTGCTGGCACCATTGCCCCTGGGGAATTCGGTAATCCACAAAATTCGCTTTGGTATTTACATTTTCTGCTCCAATTATTTGGGAACATTTTTCAATTTCTTCTTTGTAAGCTGGAAAATCGGCAATTATCTTATTGTAGGATTCCTCAAAAATATATATTTTTATTTCATAATCAGATAGTTTTAGCAACGTACTTGCGATATACAAAATAGATGACGGAAGATTCTGGCAATTTAATAGCGGACTTCCGGTTATCTTGTAAAGTTCATTGGCTATTCCCTTTAGAAACGGCCCTTTTGCTATGGTGGACATCCTCCCTTCGTACTGGAGTGGTATTTCTCCTCCCTCGTCTATATTAATCCCATCACATTGGATTGTAAATGCATTAAAAGCATCTAAAATGGATGTTAAAGAATAAGCCCCACAGCAATTGCTGGCATAAGCCTGCTGAAAATTTCCGTTTATGACCGCCGTTTCCAAAGTATCCATTAAATCCCCTCCCTTAACTTAAGTACAATGCTTCTATTCTATTCCGGCATATAATTACAAGAAAAAAAAGAATTCAAAAAAGAGTATTTACGCTAAAGATTTATGCTTGGAATTAAGCCGGGACCATTGTGGATAGAAGTAAAACAGCGGCACCCTATATAGACGCGGTGTATTTTCCCGCGACCGCTTCCGGTGATACCTGGACATCGACGACAGATATCGAGTGGTCCGCTCTCGCGTGGTCTGTCGGCTTTAGCAATGGCCTCGTGTACCTCGTCAATAAGGCGTCTAACGGTTATGTCCGTTGTGTTTCGTCCGGACCGTCGTCTGCGGCGTCGTTTACAGACAACGGCGATGAAACCGTCACCGATTCCACGACCAGTCTAGTCTGGCAACAATGCAGTGCCGGATTAAGTGGAGCATCCTGTGGAACCGGAACAGCAGAAACAAAAACCTGGCAGGTGGCACTGGAGTACTGTGAAAACCTGAATCTGGATGGACGCACCTGGCGACTGCCTTCTGTCAATGAGCTCAAAACCATTGTGGATAGAAGTAAAACAGCGGCACCCTATATTGACACGGTGCATTTTCCCGCGACCGTTTCCAGTTATTATTGGACATCGACGACGGAAATCCCGTCGCCCGCTTTCGCGTGGTATGTCAACTTTCTCAATGGCTACGTGTCCAACTCCAATAAGACGGATACCAATTATGTCCGTTGTGTTTCGTCCGGACCGTGATTTGACTATTTGATTATTTGGTTA
>DYPL01000093.1 GCA_020719945.1 Turneriella parva | reverse complement strand
CGTAGATGTACTTTACATTGCACGAAATTCAGACGACTTGACAATAGAGAATACGGAAAACGCAAAAGGATAAAATAAGGAAAGTAGAACGCTTTAATAAAACTTTCTTGAGAAAATTTGCAGCCACTGTCATGGGTTGCATAAACTTTCCCGCAAATTTTCCTTGCCGCTCATTGTGCACGCGCGAGACTGGCACTATCATGAAAAAGAAAACCTTTCTGGCGTTGGCTCTCACTTTGTTGGTCTCCTCCTGCCTTGAATCAGAAACAGCCGTAAAATTTTCCGGTGGAACCATTACTACCGAACAAATAGATAAAGAAGCCAAAATGGAACTGTTCCGCGCGGAGCAGGAAATGTACAAAATACGCGAGCAAAAAGCGCATGAACTGGCCGAAAAAGCAATTTTAGAGAAAGAAGCATCTTCCCAGAAAATCTCTGTCGAAGAGCTTCTCTCCCGCGAAGTTACATCAAAAATTCGTCCCGTTAGTGACGAGGAACTCAAAAATATTTACGAAATGTATAAGGCGCAGATCCAGCAGCCATACGAGCAGATAAAGGAAGCCATTCGCAAAGACATTATGATGAACCAGGAGCAGCAGCTCCGCCAGGGATTCGTCCATGGGTTATTTGAGAAATACAACTTTGAGCTCGTGCTCAAGGAACCGGTAGCTCCCCGCGTAAAAATTGACGAAGAAAACGATCCTTCTATAGGGCCTAAAAACGCCAAAGTAGTCATTGTAGAGTTTTCTGATTATGAGTGCCCGTATTGCCGACGCATGCAGGATGACGTAAAAAAAATTCGGAATGAATATTCCGACAAGGTTCGCTGGGTATTTAAGGACTTCCCCCTCGATTTTCACCAGCAGGCCATGCCCGCCCACATTGCATCTAACTGCGCGGAAGACCAGGATAAGTACTTTGAATTTCACGACCGCGTTTTTGCCGCACCTCCCGGAGCAAACGGCAAACCGGATATGAGCACAGAGTTTCTGCTGAAAACCGCCCGTGAACTGGGTCTCAACGTGGACAAATTTTCGACCTGCATAGCAGACAAAGATGGAAAATACCGCAAAGAGGTAGAAGCAGACATTGCTTATGGTTCATCTCTGGGCGTTCGCGGTACGCCGTCCATATTTATCAATGGCCGATTTATTAACGGCATGGTTCCCTACGAAACTCTTAAGCAGGAGATTGAAAAGGAACTAAAATAACGCTATGCGGATAATCGTAGCAGGTAGCGGAACATCGACGGGGGTACCCACTCTGGGTTGCGGGTGCAATGTGTGCACCTCCAAAGATCCCCGCGATAATAGAACCCGTGCGTCTATACTCATCCAGACAGATGAGCATCGCAACATTGTGATAGACACGGGTCCGGATTTTCGTACCCAAATGCTGCGATACCGCATTGATTCTGTCGATGCCGTCCTGTTTACGCATTTTCATTACGATCATGTAGGCGGCATTGACGATTTGCGCCCTTATTCTCAGCGAACAGAAGATCCATTGCCCTGCTACATGAACGCGCAAACACTCGAAGAGATTACGCGCAAAATGCCCTATGTAAACCAGTCAGAGAATTATCCCAATATTCCCCGGCTTCGGTTCAGGATTCTGGAAGAGGACGATTCGCATACGCCTTTGTGCCTGACTATTGCTGGCATTAAGTTTCAACCGATTCGCATGGTGCATGTTCCCTCTGCGGGGGTTTTCAGCACGGGTTTTGTGATTGAAAATAAGTTTGGTTATTTAACAGACTTTAAGCATATTTTTCGAGAAGATGAACGTTTTCTCTATAATCTCGATGTTTTGTATCTGGGATCTCCTCTGGATATTGAGCACCCGACGCATATTTCTCATTACGAGGCCTTTGAGCTGTTTCAGAAATTTCAGCCGCACCGCGCTGTTGTTGGGCATTTATCTCACCAGCACAGCCACGAGCGCCTTCTTGAAAAATGGAAGGGTGTAGCAGAGCCTGCTTACGACGGCATGGTCTTTGACGTTCGGCTTTAACTTTCCAGAGGCATTGCCTGTTCTGCCCGGCTGTGCTGTAGAAAAACCTGAAAGGCCATTTTTGCGATTTCCATTCTGGCCAACCGAGAAACTGCCTGAAAAAAGAGCAATAGATCGGTAGCCATTCCGGCGAAAAAATATTTCCTTTCGGCTTCAACGCTCAGCCTCCTTAATGCGAGCGAAAGCCAAAGCTCACCATAAAGACTTTTTCAACAGACCGCTAAAGTATAAAATCCCAGTTTTCCGATTGTATAAGGGAAGTGAAAGTGAAGGGCAACGCGTATCGGGTAAAAATGTCCATCTTTTCGGAAAAGGATGGCAGCATAAAGAGTAAAAACGAAATGCTCTTTGCACAGACCTTTTATTCCATAGAAGAAGCCGTGGAACGCATTAACTCCGATATCTACGAAAAAATTCACAACTCCCTGTATTTTCGTTCCCAGAAAATTGGCTTCGATCTCGTGTTTTATACTGACGTGGCGCGCAACAACACTTATATTGCGTACCGCGTTCTCATTCAAAAAAACGAAAAAATTCCATCAACCCACCAGCAGCGCGAATAGATAAGAAGGCGCCTCCCTCCATTTGCTTACGGGAAGCCAGCGCAGGCTGATAGCCAGAGCCGGGACCAGGGCCCAAAAATACATTGGATGCGCAAAGATGCCGGCAAGCAATCCCATCCATAAAGAAAGCTGTAGAATAGGAAAAGCGAGAAGAAAAGAAGTAAGAGCCGGATTCGCAGCGCGGGAGCGCAGTTGCCATAAAAGCTGTTCCAAGGATTGCACGCCAGTCGTAAAAAAAGTGGAAGACTGTTCTGTAGTCGAATGGGGAGCCCGCGCAATAGCTGGATCTGGCGTGATAAGGCGCAGTGCTTTGCAGGCTTCGCCGGAATAGTAAACAGACAACAGATTTCTTTTTTCTGCCAGGGTAAGCATGCTCCACCGGCTGTTTAGTCGTGGCACCGAAAATCCAATGGCAGACCAGGAAATCCAGGGCATATTCTGGTCGCGAAGAAAGAATCCTCTTTTCCAGGATTGCGTGCCGGGAGAAAGACTGGGCAGATAAATGGTTGCTGCTTCCCGGGCTGAGCGCGCGACGGCTGCCACGAGATCCTCTCTTCCATGAATTACATGGCTGCGCAAAAGTACCAGTGAATCTGCATCGCTTCTGCGCAACAGGTTCAACAGATAGTCTTTTTCTCTTCCCGCCACATAGAAATGGACGAGGTTCGGAAATTTTTGCGCATAGTGCCGGGCTCTTTGTTCTGTGGTGTGGCCCACGTGAAACCAGGCAGAAGGAAGAGTTTGCACGAGGTTACTGAACAGGGATAGATTTGTCTCGTCTGTATCCTGATTTTCGCAAAGATAATGGAAAATATCCCGGTTCATGGCATTCAATCCCTGCATGGTTGGAATGCTGGCAAGCAAATTATGGTTGGCGCTTATGCAACCCGGAGACATTTCTGACAGATTATTGAAAGAAGCACGTAGAAAAGCGGCCCT
>DYPL01000037.1 GCA_020719945.1 Turneriella parva | reverse complement strand
AATGGGTGAGCCAAATAAGCGACTTTTGATAGTTAGACTATCAAATAGATTTGTTGGTAAATATTAAATATATTTTCTTTTCCCCCGCCTGCGGCGGGGGAGCCATTTGTTTCCCTCTCCCCGGCTCCGCCGGGGAAGAAAAAACGTTTATCTCTCTCCCCCCGGCTCCGCCGGGGAGGGGATGTAATTTGGTTGGGTGAGCCAAATAAGCGACTTGTAATTTTGGGATAAATTGTACCAATCTAATTGTTCCCTCTGCCCGCCTGCGGCGGGGAAGAAAAACGTTTATCTCCCTCTCCCCACCTGCGGCGGGGAAGAAAAAACGTTTATCTCTCTCTCCCCGGCTCCGCCGTGGAAGAAAAATGTTCGTCTCCCTCCCCCGGCTCCGCCGGGGAAGAAAAAACGTTTGTCTCCCTCCCCCCGGCTCCGCCGGGGAAGAAAAATCGTTTATCTCCCTCCCCCCGCCTGCGGCGTGGTAGCCATTTGTTTCCCTCCCCCGGCTGCGCCGTGGAAGAAAAACTGTTTATCTCTCTCTCCCCGGCTCCGCCGTGGAAGAAAAACGTTTGTCTCCCTCTGCCCGGCTCCGCCGTGGAAGAGAATGAAATTTGGTTGGGTGAGCCAAATAAGCGACTTGTACTTTTGGGATAAATTGTACCAATCTAATTATTCCCTTCCCCGGCAGCGGCGTGGAAGAAAAACGTTCGTCTCCCTCTGCCCGGCTCCGCCGTGGAAGGAAAAACGTTCGTCTCCCTCCCCCCGCCTGCGGCGTGGTAGCCATTTGTTTCCCTCCCCCGGCTCCGCCGTGGAAGAAAAAACGTTTGTCTCCCTCTCCCCGGCTGTGCCGGGGAAGAAAAACGTTTGTCTCCCTCCCCCCGGCTCCGCCGGGGAAGAAAAACGTTTGTCTCCCTCTCCCCGGCTCCGCCGTGGAAGAAAAAACGTTTTCCTCCCTCTCCCCGGCTCCGCCGTGGAGAGGGAGTTGGGCAAAGTTTACTTGACAGGAAGTGGAGAATTAACCACCATTCAATACGGGTACTGAATATGGGAGTAATACGAAATCAGCTAATAAACCTTTTTTTTAGCCCAGAAGATCAAAAACTGATAGAGCGGATTGATAATTCACCAAAGTCTATGCGGATAGAAGGGCGAGGAGCCATAAAGGTTGACCTTGAGGAAATCCAGAGAAATTCTTCGATAGAGGAATTACGTACTATTGTAGAAAAAGTATTTGAAGAGCAGAATAGCAGGAGCAAGAGCAAGCCTTAATCATGACGTTCTTGTTTGTTTTAGCCATACTCGTTTCAGGTTTTGGTTTTATACATATTCATCCAAGGTACTTTTATAAACTGCACAGATACGAAAATCAGTATTTGTATCTTAAAAGTGCTTGGTTTGGTTTGTCTTTTTTTTCTGCCTCTGCCATCGTTGTAAGCCTTATTTTTTATTTCTGGGGAAACCCTGTAAAAAATAATACTATATTTTCAAAAGAATATAATGATTTTTATATTTTTGCCATATTTAGCATGGCTCTTTCACTGCTCTTTATGCCATTTGGTATAGGTTTTGATTATCTAAGACTTTGGATAATTAATCGCAACATTAAAAATTTTAAAAAATATTTTCTTCTTAAGACGTTTGAAAACAGTCCAATGGATTCCCTGTTAGCTTGGTCCAGCCAGAGTAATGATATAAATAGTGGACTGATTCGCATTGATCTGTCTGACCGACGTGTGTATGTGGGAAAAGTTCTTTCAATGGGCGAGCCAACGGAGACACTTGGAGCCGACCAGGAAATTTCTATCGTACCGATTATGAGCGGTTATAGAGAAAAGGATACTAACCAGGTTGTTTACGTAAATCATTATTTGAAAAATACTTCAGAATTGGTTGAATTGGTAATCAAAAGAGAATTAATTCAAACTGCGACAAAATATTCTTTGAAAGTATACGATGACTTCAAGGTAAAAAGAACGAGGCCTCAGAAAAAAATCCCTTAATACAAACCGAACTTAGACTACAATAACTTGTTTATTCTCTTCTCCAGGTTATGGGATACAAGCAAAACAATTCCCTGCGCCAAACTCATTCCGCTATGTATTCCGGGTAAACCGGCTCCCACACATAATCATGGGCCAAAGCGTCAAAGACCGCTCCTGACGGGAGGGGAGAAAGGCCTTCTGCCAAAGCTGTTTCAAATACTGCTTTGGCTACGCGCAAGGCTGCCTCGCGAATATTTTCGATTGGGGGATAAATCATCTCTGAACCTTGTGCAATTTCTTTTACGTAATCGGCAAGAGCAAAGGCTGCCGCAGCTAATAGAGAAGGGCGGATTTCGCGTGCTTTGGAAAGGATGGCACCAAGCCCAGCGCCGGGAAAAATAAACGCATTATTCCCCTGTGGGATGGTGTAAATTTTTCCGTTTACTTCCACGTCGTCAAAGGGAGAACCTGCGGCCACAATGGCCTTACCAT
This sequence comes from Turneriella parva, assembly GCA_020719945.1. GTDB lineage: Bacteria > Spirochaetota > Leptospiria > Turneriellales > Turneriellaceae > DYKF01. Next base: position 19,104 of record DYPL01000037.1, on the reverse strand, counting down.
TGGTCATCTTGAGGAGTTCGCGCGGATCTGCCTCGGAAAGCGAAGTAGGATTGGAGAGAGGAAAAATAACGGGCCTGTCTGTATGCGCAGACATGATTTCCACAATCTCCGGGGTGATGGAGCCTTTTTGTGCAGAGACGCCAATAAACACGGTTATGCGTGCAAACTTAACTATCTCGCTCAGCGGGGCCTTGTCGTCAAGCCCCGGGAAATCCTGTCGGTCGCGTGCGAAATGTTTTTTGTACTCATCGAGACCGCTGCGGTCTTTATACAGAATGCCTTTGGAATCCGTGAGCACAATTCTGCGCAAAGCTTTTTCTTCTGTAAGCCCTTCGCGCAGCAACCCGCTTTTTATTGCCGTTGCAATTCCAATGCCCGCAGCACCCGCTCCCTGTATGAGAAAGCTTTGCTCGCTTAAGCTGCTTCCTTTTATCTGAACGGCGCGCATGGCTCCGGCAAGGGCTACTGCTCCTGTGCCCTCAATATCGTCGTTAAACGAGGGATGTACTTTTTTGTAGCGTTCGTTGATGGTGTATGCATTTTGTTTGGAAAAATCTTCCCACTGCAAAACGGCATGGGGAAAATTGCGGTGGATTCCCTCCACAAATTTTTGAATAAAGGATTCGTAAGCCTCCCCGCGAAGTCTTTTTTCTCGCCTTCCAAGATACATTGGATCGTCCAGAAGTTCCTGGTTGTCCGTGCCTACGTCCAGAGAAACGGGCAGGGTAGCAGAAGGATGAATACCAGCTGCCAAAGAGTAAATGGCGAGTTTTCCTATGGGAATTCCCATTCCACCCACGCCTTGGTCGCCAATTCCAAGGATGCCTTCATTATCTGTTACCACCATAATGTCTATGTCTCTCGAAGGCAGAGCTTTTACGAGTTCGTCCATTTTATGAACATTTTCTGGCGTAATAAAAAGTCCTCGTCCGATTCTGTAAATGTGCCCGTATTTTTGTACTGCTTCGCCGACAGTAGGCGTATAGATGACCGGCATGAGGGCCCGCACATGGCGAACCAGTAAAGCATAGTAGAGCGTTTCGTTGCGGTCCTGGAGGGATCGCAGGTAAATGTATTTTTCAATGGAATCCGGCTTTGCTTTAAGGCTTTCCCAAGTGCGTTCAAGTTGTTCTGTAAGGGTGCTGATATGTGGCGGAAGAATTCCGTCGAGGAAGAATTTTTCGCGATCTTCTTTGGTGAAGGCTGTACCTTTGTTCAGAAATGGATTGCGCACAACCGACTGGCCGCGTTCTTGTACTTTGAGAATATTTTTGTCTTTATTTTTTTCTGGTTTGTAGTTCATATTTTTCTCCGATGCAGTTTTCTTACAACTGCATCAGCAGCTTTCGCATGACCAGTATTTTTTTTTGGCAGGTTATACTTGTAATCCCCAGCTTAAGACTGATTCTAAGTTTTCTGTACACCCAAAGTCCAGTTTTAAGCATGACCTTTCTTGCTGCTTTCAGGTAGTATCTAATCTATTTCTGATGGTATTAAAAGGAGACTATTCTAATGTACACAATATATACAAAACACGCAGCAAAGTTTAAAGATGATATTCTCTCTGGTTTGACTGTGGCGCTGGCTCTGGTGCCAGAATCTGTAGCATTCAGTTTTATTGCGGGCATTTCTCCCGTGACCGGGCTTTACGGATCTGTGATTATTGGACTTATTTCGTCTCTGGTTGGAGGACGCCCCGGAATGATTTCCGGTTTTACTGGTGCGCTCGCCGTGGTCATGGTTTCACTGATCAAGGACCATGGTATTGAATATCTTTTTGCGGCAACGCTGCTAATGGGGCTAATACAGATAACGGCCGGTTTGATGAAGCTCGGAAAGTTTATCCGCATGGTACCGGTCCCTGTTATTCTTGGCTTTGTGAACGGGCTCGCCATCGTAATATTTCTTTCGCAAATGCCTCAGTTGCAGGATGTAGCAGGAAGCTGGCTTCCACCCGAAAAAATGTTTCCCGTTCTTGGAATGGCCGCATTGACAATGGCCATCATGTTTCTATTGCCACGCGTTACCAAGGTTGTGCCAGCAGGGCTTGTAGCTATTATCATCGGGACGCTGCTCGTATATTTTTTTCCGATCCCGGTGCAAGCCGTTGGGGATATAGCGAAAATAAAGGGGACATTGCCGTCCTTTCATTTTCCCATGGTGCCATTTACTTGGGACACACTTAAGATCATAGCTCCCTATTCGTTTATTCTTGCTGGTGTTGGTCTCATTGAATCTCTTTTGACAATGACAGTTATCGATGAGATTACAGATACTCGTGGAAGGGGGAACCGTCTTTCTATTGGCCAGGGTGCAGCCAATGTTGCTTGTGGACTTTTTGCCGCACCGGGTGGTTGTGCCATGATTGGTCAGAGCATGATCAATATTAATTCAGGAGGGTTGCGCAATTTGTCCGGAATTTCCGCTGCCCTGTTTCTTCTTGCCTTTATTCTGTTTCTCTCGCCGTTAATTGAAATAATACCTACGTCTACTCTCGTGGGGATTATGTTCATGGTGGTAATTGGTACGTTTGAATGGGGAACTTTTAAAATGATGCGACAAATTCCGAAAGAGGATTATTTTGTCGTTGTTCTTGTCGCCTCTGTTACTGTTTTCACGCATAATCTGGCGCTTGCCGTTATTCTTGGCGTAGTTGTGGCTGCGCTTGTTTTTGCATGGAAACATGCCAAAAACATTGATGTTCATGTCAATTTAGAAAGCGATGGCAGGACCAAAATTTATCGTTTGCAAGGCCCTCTATTTTTTGCCTCTACGCACCGCTTCCAGATTTTGTTTGATCCATCTCAAGATCCCGATGTTGTGATTATAGACTTTCTCCATAGCCGCGTTATGGATCATTCAGCAGTGAAAGCTGTCGATTATCTTGCGGAGCGTTACAGAAAGGCAGGCAAAGAGCTGCACCTGCGCCATTTGAGCGAAGACTGTCGGTTACTGCTCGATAAGGCCGGTGATCTTGTCGACATCAACATTGAAGAAGATCCTAAATATAAAGTTGCTTCTAATATGTTAGCTTAATCATTGAAGACGGTGGGAGCACGCCGTCTCTTTTTGTATTGCGAAAGGCAATCTATAATAATTTACTTTTTGAGCTTACCTTGCGGATAATATAAGGATGTGCATTTAAAATTTTTCAAAATTTTGAATTATCTAAAGGTTTACTGAATCTTGAGAGAAGACAAGGCTACCAGAGCGAGAATAAGCCCGACAATAAAAAAGCGGGTGACCACTTTGTTTTCGTGCCATCCAGATAATTCAAAATGGTGGTGCAGGGGCGCCATCTTAAAAATGCGCTTCCCGGTAGATTTATAAGATGCAACCTGCAGAATAACGCTGAGCGCCTCGGCGACAAAAATGCCACCAAGAATGAGAAGTAGCAGCTCTTTCTTGACGAGAACCGAAATCATCCCTATAGCCCCCCCCAGGGCCAGAGAACCAGTGTCTCCCATAAACACTTCGGCAGGATAACTGTTAAACCACAGAAAACCAATAGCAGCACCCGCGAGAGCGCCAATAAAAACACCGGTCTCGTTCATCTCCGGGATAAACGGAACGAGAAGATAATTGGCCAGAGACATTACTCCCGTGATATACACAAATACGCCAAGCGTAGTGAGTACAATCACGGAAACCCCTGTGGCGAGACCATCGAGGCCATCGGTAAGATTGACAGCATTCGAAGTTCCCGTGATGACGAGAGTCCAGAAAAGAATGGCGTAAGGCCCCATGTCAAAAAGCGGGTCTTTCAAGAAGGGAATGTACAGAACTGTAGATACTTCCCCATTGTAAGGAAAAAAATAAGCAAGCACAGAAAAACCAAGCGCAATGAGAACCTGGAAAAACAGCTTAACCCGGGCTTTCATGCCGCCGCGCACTTTAAGGACAGATTTGGAATAATCGTCGGCAAAACCGAGAGCAGAGAACAACAGGGTGCCAAGCCAAACCATCATAAAAAAATGATTCGTAAGATTTCCCCAAAGCAGCAGAGATAAAGACATGGTGCTCATAAACATGAGTCCGCCCATGGTGGGTGTACCGGCTTTTGTCTGGTGGCTTTGCGGGCCATCGTTGCGGACTTCTTCTCCAAACTTGAGTTTCTGCAAAAAGAAGATAAATGGCCTGCCCACAAAATACGTGAGCAGCAGCGCAGTGAGAGCCGCCATGACAATGCGAAACGAAGCGTAACCAAAAATGCGGAAGAAAGAAATATCATCCTTGAGCGGATATAATAGCCAGTAAAGCATGCGCCATTCTCTAACGGAAAGATGCGCAGAAAATAAATATTATCTTGACCGTTTGTTTTTTGCGAATTAGATTACAGGTGGGTGAACAATCTATGAGTTTTGGCGATCGCGCAAATTTGATGAAAATTTTACGGGAAGGTTTAGAACTGCTTGAAAGCGGGAGAGCCACAAAGGCGTTCAATCTATTTACCAGACTGTCCCGGTCGGTTACACAGCCATTATTATACCGCAAAATATTCCGGTTTCGCATTGATTGTCTTCTTCGCAATGGAAATGTTTCTGCAGCAGATGAACTCATAGAAATGGAACTGGTAAACCGTCCCGACGATGGCGGGCTTGCGCATGTAGCTGCAGGATACCATGCCCGGCTTGGCCGAACAGCAAAGGCAGATCGCTATTATTTGCGGAGTATGGTGCTTCGCCCTAAGAGCATAGAAGCCGCCATTGAATATTCCCGTTTTCTGGCGGAAAACAAAGACTATAAAAAGGCGACGGGAATTCTCGTGAGAACGCTGCGCTTAAACCGCCGGGAGCTCTCGCCAGACAGGCAGGCGTTATCCCTGCTCTATCTGGAGCTTGCGCATATGTACTACGCGCGAAAAAGATTCGGGAGAGCGGCAATCCTGTACAACAAAGTGCATTCGCAAAGCCACTGGTTTGTATTTTACGATCTGCTTGCGGAGTCTTTTTTGCGCTTAAATCGATACGAGGATGCCTATCGGTTCAGCCTCATGAATCTGGAATTCTGGGGAGAAGAATCCGAGGGCCTGTTTCTGCATGCCAAAACTCTCGCCGGCCTTGGCAGAACGGAAGAAGCCTTTGACTTTTTAAGCAGGGTGGGCCATAGAATGAGCGAACGTGGCCACACTCTGGTTCTGTCTGCTTCTGATTTGCCTTTATTCTCTCCTCTTATCCAAACCGGAAAACTGGCCAAAATAGAGAATCTCCATATTGAGTTTTGAAATGCGCAGTTTTTTGATCCTCCTGCTGGCTGGGTTCATTCTGTCTGCCTGCACTGCACCCCTGCCGCGCTTTCATCCCAAAAAAATTCCAGACAGTAGAGAAGAAAACTTTTTCAGAAACTATCTTTCAGAAAAAAAAGGACAAAAAATATGTCTCATATCCAGCCAGTGGGGACTGGGAAGGCATTCTCTGTATCAATCCGGTAACGGCACTAAGCTTTCTGTGGCCATTGAATCTACGGGAAATACTCTGATCCGCATACTGACCCCCGAGCACGGAATTTTAGGGGTAGAAGAAGCAGAGGGCAGCAAGGTCGCCGTCGGAGTTGAAACGCGCACTATATATTTTCCCAAAGGCCAAAAACCGCAGGGATTATTCGATGGCTGTTCCCTGGTCGTGTTTGATCTGCCCGATACAGGAGTACGCCCCTGGACATACCGCAGCGTTCTGGAAAGCACCATGCAGGCACTGTCAAAAAGTAATACGTTACTTGCCGTGTTAGATTCTCCCAATCCGTATCGACAGTTTCCCTCTGCTGGTCCGGTTTCCGAAAAAAAATATCGCAGTGTTTTAGGGCGTTCCGAAATTTCTTTTTTGTATCCTTATACATATGGAGAGCATGCTCTTGCCTATCGTGAATTTGAAAAACTGAAGCTTAATCTCGACATTATCAAAATGGAACATTACGAGGATCCATCCTGGAACCAGAGCAATCGGTATCGTCCTCCGAGCCCTAACTTGCCTCACGAAAGAGCCGTTTCCTGTTACTGGTTTGCCATAGCTCTGGAGGGAACTTTAATAGAAGAAGGGCGCTCTACAAAAGATCCATTTTGTACGATAGGGCATCCGCGCTTTGGCAATGAAGCTTTGTCGTTCGGAGGGGTCGATTTTCTACCCTACAAATTTATTCCTGCCGGTGGCCGTTACGGCGGAAAAATTTTACCGGGATATCGCCTCGTCCCCGGAGGGGACTACCGCCCTTATGAAGCCGCTTACGAATTTCTGCTCTATCATATGGACAAAAATCCGGATACGGAATGGTTTAAGCAAAATGTGCAGGGAACCTATTCGTTAGACGAACTTACCGGTGGTCATTCAATGCGAATGGCGTTGGTAAAGCGCACCCCCTATAGCCAGTTTGCGGACACATCGAGAGCACAGAGGTTAGCCCAGGATAGGGCTATGGGTCGGTTTTTGCTGTACCGGGCGCCGCCCAAAATGAATGATTGACGCGTCCATTCCGTCCGAAATTAGAGCGTATGGATCTATCTGAATTATTCCGCAAAGTTACCGAAGAAAAGATCGGCATTGTGGAAGCGGAAACTTATCGATGCCAGCACGAAAAATCAGAGGACAGTATCCACAATCTGCGCGTGGCGATACGCCGGTTTAGAGCTCTTTTGTCCCTGTTGCGTTCGGAGGACAGACCTGCAGATGCCGGTCTGCTTCGCGTTATATTTTTGAGGCTGGGAGAAATTCGCGATATTGAGGTGAAGGCTATTCTGATACGCTCGCTGGGTACCCCATGCTGTACTGTTCTTGCCGATGCCAGGGATTCGCGCGCCGCCTTAATGAAAGACAATTTGTTCAGCGATTCTCTATTTGTAAGCGCCAGTGCCGCCTACTTTGATAGTATTCGTAATTCTCTTGCCCATGCTCAAATTACACAAAAAAGACTCGATAAAGTTAAAGACAAACGTATTGCCGAACTCCAACAGGCGGTCGGGCGGGCTGCTTCACTCCAGCCAGAAGACCTGCACGATTTGCGCATTGCAGCTAAAAAGTGGAGATACAATCGGGAAGCTGTGGCTCTGCTCGGTGAGTCCGAGATCGATTTTGACTTCTGGAAGTCTGTTCAGGATCAATTAGGATCTCTCCATGATTTGGATATTTTGCTGGAGTCTGCTGACATTGCACAGGAGAGTACTTTGCGGGCAAAACTTCTGACTCAAAGAAAAGAGCTGCTCGAATCCGTGTCGCTCCAGAAAATAGAGCGCGCCATTACCCGGGAATAGACCATGGCGGTGCGCAGCAATATTCGCATTCTTCCCTTCCTTTTTGGAGGCTGGATTCTTTTGGTATTGGTAGTCTTATCCATTGTTCTTGTAGACGATGAGAAAAAAATGGAGGCTTACCATTCGGCGCGCCGCGAAACTTTGGAAGTATACTATCAATCTTTGATTGTTACCAATCAAAGATTGTCGCTGTTTGTATTTGAAGAACATCTCGATGGAAATGATATAAAAGCTCTTGTGTACAATGCCTGGAAAGGAGACGAGAACGTTCGCGACATTAACAGAGAGATATTGCGCCAAAAGCTTTTGCCTCTTTATAATGACAAACTAAGGAAGCATTTTCGGCAGCTGCATTTTCATTTTCCGGACAGCTCCAGTTTTCTGCGCATGCACAAGCAGGATCGCTTCGGCGACAGCCTCATAGGCGTTCGCGCTACCGTGGAAGAGGCAAACCGCAAAAAAATCCCTGTGCGCGGCTTTGAAGTGGGAAAGATTTTTCATGGATTTCGGTATGTATATCCGCTCTCTTACAGGGGGGAGCATATTGGTACGGTAGAGATTTCTTTTCCCTTCAGTGAAGTTGAAAATGATCTCCAGAGCCTGCTTGGCGTGGAGCTGCAACTGGCTCTAAAAAAGAGCCTCGTGGACAGGCGCGTATTTGAATCCGAGCAGATGAATTATGTAAGTGCCAATTCTTTATCTCCTCACTATTACTTTGAGTCACAAAAAAATTCATTTCCTTCTCTTTTATTTTCCCATGATTTTCTGGAGCAGATACATAATAAAATCTATGATTCCATTCAAAATAATTTGCGGAAAGAAATATCCTTTTCGCGGCAGATATTTTTATGGGGTGAGAAAATTCTCGTTCATTTCATTCCGCTCGCAAATTATACGGGCGAAACAGTAGGCTTTTTGATTTCTTACCAGCGAGACGCCAGCTTACAATCTCTAACCAGCCGCGTGGTTTGGCGCATTGTCCAGGCATTGATGTGGATGGGTGGGGGCATTGCTGTATTGTTTCTCTATTCGGGCCGTATAAAAAATGTTCAGTCGCAACTAAAGCACTCACTGCTTATGTCGGGATATTTGAGTGATGCCGTGGTATTTCTGGATTCCAGAGGCAGTATTATTTTTGCCAATGCTGCTTTCTATCGCTTAACTGGATACAAGTCAGATATTGTAATAGACAATAAAATTGAATTGTTGTTAAGGCTCACTGTATCCGGTACAACATTTCAATTTCAAATGGAAAAATTTTCTTCTTCGGCGGATGAGGACAAAAAAGAGGGAGTTCTCAAACTCCTCTACGGCCATGGCAGTGGGACGGAATTGCCGGTAGAGTTTCAGGTAAAAAAGGTAGAAGAGGGAAGAGAAGAAAGAACCTATATGCTCCTATTGTCTGATATTTCTGCCCGCAAGGAAATAGATCGCCTGAAAGAAGATATTGAGCATATAACGCGCCATGATCTTAAAACGCCGCTCAATCTTATTATCAATCTTCCTGAAATAATTATGGAAGAGGAAAATTTATCTCCGGACAGCAAAGATTATCTGCTTAGAATTCAACAGGCTGGAGAGAACATGCTTCGCTCTATAGACTTAAGTCTAAAAATTGTCAAGATGGAGCGCAGCGAGTACCTTCCTGCCAAAGAGAGTATTGATTTTGCATCGCTTATCAAAGGAGCCATTGCAATAACAGAAGTAGGTTTTCGTAAAACGAGGCGCACCATCTCGTTGAGCCAGTCAGAAGAATCGATTCTCTTACAGGGAGAAGAGCTGCTGCTATCCGTGGCCATAGAAAATCTCCTCCGCAACGCGCTCGAGGCAGATACAAGTCCAGAAGAAATAAAAGTGAAGCTTGAAAAAAATGGTGATTTTGCCGCTCTGCACATTACAAATAAAACTCCGATAGCAGAGGCCATTCGCGACAGAATTTTTGAAAAATACGCAACCTATGGAAAAAAGAATGGCACGGGTCTTGGAACCTATTCAGCCAAAAAAATTATTGAAATGCATGGTGGGTCATTAGAGTTGAATACCAGTGAGCAAACCGGGACTCGTTTTTCCCTGTATTTACCTCTGTCTTAATTAAAAGAGAATAATTTAAAGGGCTACTTAATAAGCACTTGTCAAACCGTGATTTCGGTAAAATAATAATATCCGAATATGAGTACAAAACCTGCATAACCGGCAGCCTGGGCAAGGCGCGACAAAAAGAAAGAGCGAATAAACGACCCGGGAAGTGTAGCAGATCGGAAAGCAGACAGCAGCAAAGCTGTTGCGCCGATTAGATACGCCACCATAACGGCAATAAATATCCAGAAGATGAGATTTCCCTGAGGTTTCCAGAAAAAGAAAACGAAGACAGAGGCAGCCATGAGAAGCCCCAAGGGAATGAGCTGCTTTTTTTGCATGGAGTTAAAAGCCGCCACAGCTCTGTTCTGGTCTTCCGGGGACAGAGCGGCAAACGCTTTAATCTGCATGCGGCGGCTTCCAAGCACGCCACTAAGCAGGGAGATAGCTGCCAGAACAATATAGGCCATTATTTGCCAAAGAAAGCTGCAATAGCTTTGCTCGTTTCCAGGATCTCTTCTTTGGTGATATAGGAATGGATGGGCAGAGCAAGTACTTCTTCTGTTGCCTGTTCAGAAATCGGGAAGTCGCCTTTTTTGTGCCCGAGATAGGCAAAAGCCTGCTGCTCGTGCAATGTGCGCGGATAGTAGATCATATTGCCAATGCCGGCATCGTCGAGATGCTTTTTAAGAGCGTCTCTTTTTCCACCGGTAACGCGAATAATAAACTGGTTGTAGATATGGTAGTTACCAGGTTTTTCCACCGGAAGCACTACTTCTTCCATAGGACTTGTGGCAAAAAAATCATTGTAGGTTTTGGCATTCGCACGGCGCATTTCGTGCCAGTTGTTCAGGTGCTTCATTTTTACGGAGAGCACGGCTGCCTGGAGAGCGTCTATCCGAAAATTTCCACCAATTTCAATGTGCTCGTAGCGGTCCTTTTGCCCGTGCACGCGGTTGCGGAATGTTTTGTCGCGAAGATCTGCGCGCGTAGAGGCGAGAAGGCCTGCATCGCCAAACGCTCCGAGATTTTTAGTAGGGAAAAAAGAATAGGCTCCGTAGTCGCCGATGGTGCCTGCCTGCTTACCGTTTTGGCGCGCTCCAATGGATTGCGCCGTGTCTTCTATTACGGGAAGATTGTGCTTTTTGGCAATGGCCATAATCGCGTCCATGTCTGCCATTTGCCCGTACAAGTGCACGGGCATAATTGCGACGGTATTGACATTGATGGCAGCTTCAATTTTTGCTGGATCTATATTAAATGTATCGGGGAGAATATCGACAAAGCGCGGTTTTAAGCCGGCACGGTGTATGGTTCCGGCGGTCGCATAAAAGGTAAATGGAGTAGTGATGACCTCACCGCCTGCGGGTAGTTCCAGGGCGTGCAGGGCAAGCAGCAGTGCATCGGTGCCAGAGGATACCCCAAGCGCATAGGACGGCGGCTGGAGTTCCAAGTAGGCCTCGGACTGTGCTTCAAAATCGGAAACTGTTTTTCCTAGTATGAACGAACTGCCCTCCATGACCGGCTTCATGGCTGCCATGATTTCTTCTAAAAGGGGGCCGTTTTCCCGGCGAAGGTCGAGCAGAGGTACAGGCATATTACAGTAATCCGGCTTCTGAGAGTACTGATTTTACACCTTTTTTTTCCATGGTGCGCAGTGCACGCGTAGAAAGATTCAGTGTTACCCAGCGCTTCTCGTCTTCCAGATAAATGCGCTTGCGATGGATATTTGCTTTTATAACTTTTTTAGTTTTGCGGTGCGAGTGGGAAACATTGTTTCCTGTGGTGGTTCCTTTTCCAGTAATGTCACATTTGCGGGCCATGGTATTCTCCTGTTTAAATGCACACCGGGCGCATTGTCATAGTGTCCACGTTTAAGGCAGCAGATAGAGCGTCAACGAAATTAGGTCAGGTTTCACAAATCCTTCCAGCGGACAACGCCACGCTCTGCAAGTCGGCGCAAAATAAGGAGTAACAGTTCGGCGGTGAGCATGGCATCGCCAAGGGCAGTGTGGCGAAGCGTAAGATCCAGTTTGTAGCGAATGCGGTATCGTTCGGCAATGGCGTCCAGAGAATAATCGGCGGCGCGAATGGATACATCTCCAGGTTGTTTCCCGTCTGCGCGAATGGCCAGCGGAAACGTGTCGCGAACCAGATTGAGAAGAGGTATGCCAAAATATTTTTTTAATCCGGCGCGAACGAGATCTGCGTCAAAGTCTGCGTGGTGGGCTATCAGAACCGCGTTGCCCGCATACGCCAGAAAGGACAAAATAGCTTCTTTTTCGGGGATGGCATTGTCTCCGGAAAGATCGCCCGCAAGAATGCCATGAACTTCTGCCTGGTTTACTTTTTCTGTGCGCGCAATAAACTCACTAAAAGAATCTCCTATAGAAATGTAATGGTCTTTAAGGCTGACAGCTCCTATGGAAAGCAGCTCTGCTGACCTAGCTTTTCCTGCATGGGTGGTTTCCGTGTCAAAAACTACAAATCGGCATTCTCTTAAGGGAGGATTTTTCTGGCAGGCTGTAGGCTCTGATAGATAGTGAAGCAGAATTTCAGATTCACGCTGTGTAATCTGCCCGGATTCTGTTCTGGAAAGAACAGAATGCCGGGCGCGTTGCCGCTGTATCTTTTGCAGAAAGTTCAGCATATATCAACCGGGAAGGACATTGAGGCGGTAGCGCAGGCTCACCGATTTCTGGAGCGTGGCAATGGCTTCAAACGCTGATTTTAGAGACTGTTTTTCCATACGGCTCAGTTCATCTATGCGGATATAGCGGCCAGAGTCGTTGTGGCGCAGGCCGCTTTTTACGCGCAGCGACAGAAGAAAATCAAAGGAGTCCATGGCATCCCGCAGGGTGCGGGCAAGCGAAGAATCGATATCTTTTTCTTCGAGAATTGCTTTGTAGCGGTTAATGGTAGAGGAGCAATGGAGCAGTTCTTTTTCGAGAGCAAAGACGCGTGCGGCATCGATTAATGGCATTAGGGCCCGGGATTTGATGTCGAATTCGTTTTTGTGCTCTCCGGAACGTTCGATCAGAAAATTTTTAAAAAACGAAAGAGGAGCTGGATTTGCGAGAGCGTTGGCAGCCAGATAGGTTAAATAGGCTTTATTTTTTCGGATCAGTTTTTTTAAGATTACCTTAAGGCGTGCAGCCAGTTGAAAATTTCCGTGCACGGGTCTAAAATCAAAAAAAATGGTAGAATGCATTACAGAATCGGGATCGGAAGTTTGTACCCAGCGACTGAAGGTTTTTTCCCAGCCAGACAATGTCATATTCCATTTGGGGTTGCCAGCCATCATATTGGCAGGGCAGTACTCAAAGCCGGCGGCGTGGAGATAGTCGTTTACCAGTTTCGCAAAATCGATAAACCAGCTGCGCGCGGAATCCCTTGCAGCCTGGTCCAAATGGTCGTCGTTTTCGTATAAAAGAGCATTGTCTTGGTCTGTGCGCAAAAACTGTTCGGCACGGCCTTCACTGCCCAGAGAAAACCATACATAGCGAAGCGGGGCGGCGCCTCGACCGTCATACTGCATTTTTTGCGATGCCAGCCGAATCGATGTTTCTATTAATGCATCGTTCAGCTCGTTCACGGCAGTCGCAAGAAACCGCATATTCACGCCGCGCTCCATGGAGCTGCGGATCATGGCTTCGGTTTTATCGCGCACCTCTTTGAGACCCTGGGAATCGTTTCGGGAAAGAGTTTCGCGCAGGAGCACGAGCGGATTATTGCCCTGTGTGAGCAGAATATCGTGCTCTGTAATAATTCCAGAAAGTTTACCCGCAGGCTCCCCGTTATGGGTCAATACAATGTGGCGTATGCCGTGCCGCATCATGGCGACCATGGCGTCAGAAACAGAAACAGGTGACGGCATGGTAAAAACGGGAGAGCTCATCAGGGCGCTTACCGGATCGTCAATGCTTACTGAACCAGTTCCAATTTTTCGGGTAAAATCTGTGTCGGTAATGATGCCCTCCGGGACCCCTGCAGCAGAAGCTATAATTAGGGAGCCAATTCTTTTGTCTTTCATGATGGCTGCGGCATCGCGAATGGGCGTAAGCGGATCCACTGTGACAACAGGTTTTTCTGCATGCAAAACGGCAAAAGGATCAGAAGCGTCTTCCGGTTGCGCACCGGCAGAGATAAAGCTTTTTTTATGGAAAGAAGCGAGGTCGGGAAAGAACTCCAGAGCCCTGGCGGCTGGAATTCTGTAGATCAGGGATTCTTCGCTTGCCAGCGCGCTGTATGTATAGGCAGTGGGATAATCCTCGTGGCCATATAGATCGCCCGGTTCGGCAATATCGAGAAGCTTGCCTTCGCGTTCCAGTCGAACGGCTCCGCGATGAACAATATAAACATACGGTTGTGGCATTTGCAGCTCCCGGAAAAATTCCTGTCCCGGCTCTGCATGGGTTATTTCAATATGGGTTGCCAGCTCAATACGCTGGTCTTCGTTCAGAGAAGAATAAGGTTCGAAAAAAGATAAAAAATATGCCGTTCTTTCTACAATTACATTTTGCTTGTTATTGGCGTTCATGATTTTTCCAGATGAGGCTCTAAGCCTCGTAAAATTTTACGAGCCAGATATACAAAGCTTTGGGGGGTGCAGGAAACGCGAAGCGTTGGATGCAGGGGGGTGCCCCCCCCTCACTTCAACCGGCTGATCGCGCTGTTCTACGGCCCTTTTCGCTATCGCTCAAAGGGCACACAGCGCTGCCGGTTTCCGCTACCCCCCTTAGCTCTATGAATCATGGCGCTTCCTAATTAAAGAACCGTTTAAAATTTTTTCAAAATTTTTAACAAAAAGAAGTTCTATAATTAAGCTTTGCGCGGTACGCGAATGTCGTCTACCATTGCCTCAACTTCGGCTGGCGGTTTAGGGGTAACGCGGGAAACAGCAAAGGAAAGCACTGCGTTGATGATGGCTCCGCCAGTGCCGATTCCTTCTGGTGAAATTCCAAACCACCAGTGGTCAACCGTGTTGAAGTCTGGATTGACAAACTTGAAATACACGATATAGGCCGTCGTGAACGTGAGTCCCGTCACCATGCCCGCAATCGCGCCTTCTTTGTTCATGCGCTTGTCAAAAATTCCCATGACGATGGCCGGGAAAATGGAAGACGCAGCCAATCCAAAGGCGAACGCAACTACCTCTGCGACAAAGCCCGGCGGGTTAATGCCAAAGTAACCGGCAACCAGAACCGCTCCACCGGCAGCCACGCGCGCTGCAAGCAGTTCTCCTTTTTCGCTCAGGTCACGCTTCAGATTCTTCTTGAGCAGATCGTGGGAAATGCTCGTAGAAACGGTGAGCAGCAGTCCGGCAGCGGTAGAAAGAGCCGCAGCAAGTGCACCCGCAGCGATAAGGCCTACCACCCAGTTGGGTAGTTTTGCGATTTCCGGATTGGCAAGCACCATAATATCCCTGTCAATGGTGAGTTCGTTGGCAGCCTTGTCTTTTACGTACTGCATATTGCCATCTTTGTTTTTGTCTTCAAATTTAATCAGACCTGTTTTTTCCCAGTTCTTTACCCAGACAGGAGCTTCGGCATACGGTTTTTCGCTCACCGTTTGGATCAGGTTTGTGCGGGCAAAGGCCGCAACTGCTGGAGCAGTCGTGTATAGAATCGCGATGAACAAAAGCGCCCAGAATACAGACATGCGGGCGTCCTTTACTTTGGGAACCGTAAAAAAGCGCACGATTACGTGGGGCAAACCGGCAGTTCCCAGCATAAGGGCGGCAGTGATAAAAAACACGTCGATAGTTTTTTTAGTTCCGCTTGTATACGGAGCAAAACCTAGCGCGGTGTTTAACCCATCCAGTTTATCGAGAAGATACATTCCACTTCCGTCGTTTACCTGTGATCCAAACCCAAGTTGGGGAATGGGGTTGTTGGTCACCATGATGGAGATAAAAATAGCGGGCACGAGATATGCAAAGATGAGAATTACGTACTGCGCAACCTGCGTGTACGTGATCCCTTTCATGCCGCCGAGTACTGCGTAAAAGAAAACAATGATCATTCCAAAGATTACGCCAATCTCAATATCTACATTAAGGAAACGCGAAAACACAATGCCTACACCTCGCATTTGTCCTGCCACATATGTGAAGGAAATAAAAATGGCTGCAAAGACTGCGAGCATTCGTGCGGCTTGTGAATAATAGCGGTCACCAATAAAGTCGGGAATGGTGAATTTACCAAATTTGCGAAGATACGGTGCAAGCAGCAGAGCCAGCAGAACGTATCCACCCGTCCAACCCATCAGGTATACGGAACCGTCGTATCCCATAAACGAGATGAGACCCGCCATGGATATAAACGAAGCCGCAGACATCCAGTCGGCAGCGGTGGCCATTCCGTTTGCGAAGGGAGAAACTCCTCCGCCGGCAACGTAAAACTCTTTTGTAGAGGCTGCGCGGGACCAGATGGCAATGCCGATATATACGGCAAAAGACAGGCCCACGAGGATATATGTCCAGATTTCAATACTCATTCAAATTCTCCTATATTGTGCGTTTGAATGTGAGTTTACCTAAATTTCTTTTCCCGCTGTACGGGAAATACATTTGGCAAAACGCATTCAATGCATTCGTCTATTTTTCCTCGACATCAAATTCTTTGTCGAGCCTGTTCATGAGAAAAACGTATACGGCTATAAGAACCAGATACACATAAATGGAGCCCTGCTGGGCAAACCAGAAGCCAAGTTTAAAGCCGCCAATTTTTACGCTGTTGAGCGAATTGGCAAACACAATAGAAAATCCGTACGAAACAATAAACCATACCCCAAGCAATACAGCGAGGTAGAGAATATTTTTTTTCCAGTACAGGTTGGTTTGTTTGTCGTTAGACATTCGATACTCCTTAAATTTTATTCTGCTGGGTCATACAAAAAAGATGCTTTTGTAACCTCTGAATGCTAAGCCGAAGAGGGGGGGACTACTTTGCAACAAACTCCTCCCGCCCGATGGCAGAAGGAGCTTTTTCATTACCGGCTTAAGCTTTCTTAGATGAAGATCTGGGCCTGGATGGTAAACAGGCTCTGGTCTGCTTCGTTAAGGCCGTGCTTGTACTCGCCCTTTATGTTAGCGTTGTTTTCCATAAAGTAGTAGTTGAGTCCACCGCTAACATAATCATTGGAGTCTGCACCAGCTGTGTCAGGGTTCACATGGATGTACTTGACGACTGGCTGCAGGTTGATGGAACGCACGAGAAATCCGAGTTCCGCAAACATGGTGTTTCCAACAAACAGGCTGTTTTCATACGTGAAAAATGCAGCATGCATGGTCAAATGGTTTTCTCCCACGGCTTGGTTTACTACGAGGTCCGTAACCCAAGACATGGCATCGGCGCGCTTGCCCTCGTTCCACATGCCGTTGTGCTGGTAGTCTACGCCACCGCCAATGGAGAGTTCATTGATTCCTTTGAGGGGGTTGTTGTTGTAAAAGAAGGCTTTCTCTGAATCCTTAAAGTTGAGCATCAGGCGGCCCGTAAAGCGGGGAGAATCCCCATGGTTGGAATTTTTTTTTCCAGTGGAATCATTCATTACGCTTTGATCCACACCCTGGAATACGCCTACGCGATAATCAATAAGTCCTTTCCCCTTATCTGTAAGCGTGTTGAACAAAAGTCCGCGCGCTTCTACCCCGGTATCGCGCCAGGCATTGGCAGAATTCAGCTTAATCACATCTGCGTTGTAATCTACACCTAACAGGCGAATGGCCGAATTGCGGTTGTGGTGGGCAAAGGGCAGCAGGATCATACCGGATGCGATTTTAAGTTCATCGGCCACTGTAAAGTCGATATACGCATCCTGCACATAGGTCTTATTTCCCTGCGTGCTGTTGCCAGAAGAGCCTATGTTGATATCATCGGTTTCTGCAAAATAGGAAATGTTTTTCATGACATCGCCCATGAAAATAAAGCGGTTGCGGCGAACCTTGAAGTCCGTGCTGTACGTGGAATCCTTGTCCTTGACAAAGGTAGATTCTGTGGAATACGCCTGTGTCTGGAGCAGATAGTGGATTTCCAGAGTGCTTCCACTCTTTGTTGTAAACTTGCTGATGGCTGGCGGCTCAGCAGGTTGTTCTTCTTGGGCCATTGCCGGGGCAAAGGCGATGAATGCGGCAGCAGCTGCGGCCACAATTTTTTTGTTTGTGTTAAATCTCATAGTGTCTCCTTCTGCATTTTCTTTGGCAAAGGCTCTTTGAAAAAGAAAAAGGATTTGCAGAACGTTCCCTCTGCAAGGTGTTTCGCCATCCTTAGGTCACTTTTTCAAAGGCTTCACTTTTTTTCTTTCGTGGCGAGATTGCAGCGAAAGGGGAGAACACTGTACAAGATGTCATTAATATGTAAAGTTTTTTTCGGGAATTTGTAAGTACTGCATCCTGCGATGCAATGGCTTACAGACTCTGTACAAATTCGCCAATCCGCTCTATGCCCTTCTGGATGTCGTTCATTCCAAGGGCATAGCTCAGGCGAAATCCGGGAGAGTAGCCAAAGGAGATACCTGGTACCAGAGCCACGAGATATTTTTCCAGAAGCACTTTTGCTAATAGTTTTCCGGGTTCTTTTTCGTCTGGATTGGCAGCCATCAATCGGCCAAAACCATCTGTCTTCGCGAGATCCGAAATATCGGGGAATACGTAGAACGCACCGCCTGGATTGTGCACTTTAATGCCGGGCATTTGCCGAAGAGCCTGGACAATGTAGTCTCTTCTCTCGCGAAAATGTTTCACCATTTCTGTGATGACGGCCTGGTCACCGGTGAGCGCCGCCTCTGCCCCTTTTTGAGCGAACGTGGTCGCGTTAGAGGTAGACTGACCCTGTATGGTATTCATGGCCTTGATGATTTCTTTGCGTTTGGATGCTGCGTAACCCAGTCGCCAGCCCGTCATGGAATAGGCTTTGGAAAATCCGTTAAACACGACGGTGCGATCTAACAGGGAAGGCACAGCCATGGCAATATTGCTGAATTCAATTCCATCGTAGAGAATTTTTTCATAAATGTCGTCCGTGAAAATGAGGATATTCGGATGCTTTGCGAGAACCTCTCCGAGCTTTTGCAATTCTTCTTTTGTATATACGCTGCCGGTAGGGTTTGAGGGCGAATTGAGAATAACGGCTCTGGTGCGCGGAGTTATTGCAGCTTCGAGCTCTTGTGGTTGCATGCGAAATTCGTTTTCGTAGGTGGCATGGACAAACACGGGAGTACCTTCGGCAAGGGCCACCATGTCGGCATAGCTTACCCAGTAGGGAGTGGGGATGATTACTTCGTCTCCAGGGTTAATGGTGGCAAGAAAGGCGTTGTACAAAGACTGTTTGCCTCCCGTGCTGACGACAATTTCGTCTATAGTAAACTGAAGTCCGTTATCGTGGGCAAACTTTTGGGCAATGAGTTCCCGCAGGCTTTTTAGCCCGGCGACATCAATGTAGCGGGTAAAACCCTTGTTGAGAGCATCGATAGCTGCATCTTTTATATGGCGGGGAGTATCAAAATCTGGCTCTCCCGCACCAAAGCCGACGACGTCTTTTCCTTCTGCTGCCAGGCTGTTTGCCAGTGCAGTGATTGCGAGAGTAGGGGATGGTTGTATGGAGGATAATCTGTTTGCGACAAAGGCCATACTTCGTCCTTTGCGAATCTTTTCACGCTGGCAACTCTTTTTCCTTTACAGGATATTTGCCATTTCGGATTTGTCGACGAGCATCTAATTGGAGAGGTGTGCCTGACGGCGCTGCTTACGCAGAACAGAGTTCCACTCTGCCACCTCTCCAAAAAAAAAT
>DYPL01000036.1:9348-22403 GCA_020719945.1 Turneriella parva | reverse complement strand
CGGGTGGGGCTTGATTTCAGAGTCACAGAATATTCCACTATAATAACGATAAAACTATTTCGCATCGAAAATACGAATTGATCGGTTGTTGCTTTGGGTGCAGATAACTCCTGTCGGCGGTTAGTTGCAGCTCACTTCTGCACCTGTTATAGACTTAGCTTGCCCTGAGCTTGTCGAAGGGTCAGGGGTGACTGCGTCGTTGCTTAGTTTACACCGAGTTTGTCGATGTGGAGAACGAAGGGAAGTGGACGAAGTAGCGAAGCCGAAGTGCATAGGGCCTAACCCAGCGGATCCGGACCGGCATAGTCGCCGAGCCAGTCGTATTCCATGGGTGTGTGCAGTTCTGCTAGAAAAAAGTTGCCAGGTGTGAGATTTTCCGGAAGACTCGATTTGGGCACAAACAGGATCTCGTCTATGTCGGGGGAATCTACGGCTCGGCGGGCAAGTGCATCTTCTCCGGAAAATGCCTCGAGCATGACCAGCTCCGTGGTGTCTTTGAGAGACTCGCGGTAACTTTGTCTTTTTTCGAGATGTAGATTCCGCAGAAAATTTATTCTCTCAATTTTAACTTCTTCTGGGACATCATCCTGCTGAACGTCTCCTGCTGGCGTACCGGCTTCGTGCGAATAGCGGAAGAGGGCAAGTTTGTGTACAGGATTTGTCTCCAGAAATTGCACCAGCGCGGAGAATTCTTCTTCGGTTTCTCCTGGAAAGCCTGTTATCAGCGAGGTGCGAATTTCCATCGCTGGATTTTTTTCTATTGCCGCAGAGAAAATTTCACTAAAAAGAGAAGAGGCGCCCGGCCTGTTCATGCGCCGCAGCACTGAGTCGGAAGCGTGCTGCACCGGCATATCGAGATATGGGACCAGTTTGGGGTATTCATCGAACAGGGAGAGCACGTCGAACATGCGGCGATCTGGAAAGAGGTATTGCAGGCGAACCCACCGAATTTCTTCTTTTTCAGAAAAAAAATCGAGGGCTTCGCGCAGGCCGTCCATGCCCTGTGAAATTGTATCCTGGCTTACAAGAATCGCTTCGCGAATTTTTCGGGGAGACAAAAATTTTTCTTCTTTCCACTGGCGTTCGTATTCTGACGTGCCGAACGTCGTCAATTTTCCTCGAATGATTGGAATGGCACAAAAAGCGCAATTTCTTGAGCAGCCGCGTGCAATCCGAAAATACGACCAGGGCCCCTGCGTTTTACTGACAGTGAGCAGACGCCCACCGGAATGAGCATCGTTCTGTATACCCAGCTTTGACAGTATATCTGTGGCCAGAGTTCCAAAGGAGCGAGCACCAAATGTGAAGTCGAGCTCTGGAATTTCTTCTTTGACAGCCTGGTCAAAGCGCTGCGGAAAACAGCCGACCATACCTACCTTGATTTGTTTTGTCTTTTTTAGTGCCAAAAATTCAAATGCCGTATCAATCGTTTCTTCCTGGGCTTCTCGTATAAACGAGCAGGTATTGAGGATCAACACATCTGCTTCTTCGGGTGTTCCCGATTCTCTCATGCCTGCACGTCTTAGTCCTGTGCGCAACTGGCGGGAATCGGCCATGTTTTTAGGACAGCCGAGCGTCTCCAAAAAGAAAGAAAATTGTGATGCCTTTTTATTCGACATCTTTTATGACAATTTTGTACTTAGTCTGTTCAACCGGATCTCTTTCCTTGCGGATAATCTTAGAGACTTTGCGGCCACGCGGACCGAGCGATTCTTCCTTGCCGTTAATGAAAATACGCACGGCGCCGGCATCTCCAACCGTAAGCTGTATGCTGTTGTTCGCCTCGTACTGGATGCGGCTTCCGGGACTCATCATCCCTTTTTTGCCGGGTTTTCCGTCTACAAAGCTGTCAATGTAGTTGCGGCCTGTAAACTCAGCTTCGAGGTGTATAATAAAGTTAGAGGGATTTGCAATGTTTTCTGGCTCTGCTTCTGTAACTGCTGTTGCCTCTGCAACTTCTCCCATATTCTGAACGAGAATTTTGACAGTATTGAGGGTTGCCGTATCGAATGTAAGCTTAAAGCGCGAAGAAAAGCGCTCCCCGCCAATTTCAGTGGACGCTCCTTCTTCGAGCGGAATGATCGTTTTTCCCGGATACATTTCAAATTCTGCTTTGGCTGGCGCGCCATCTGGTTTTTCGAGTTTGCGAAGGATAATGAAAACCTCTGTATTCTGGAGGGAAAAATCTATACCACCGCCGGGGGAAATAATCGCACTGGTTTGTCCAGACTCGAGGCGCACGTTTTCTGTTTTTTCTGCCGGAACGAGATCTGAATTGGCAAGATAGCTTTTGAGGGAGCCATTTTTGACTGGTTCCGTTTGACTGGTGCTTCCTTTTTTTCCGGTTGCCAATAGAAGAATGCCTGCTGCAAGAATCAGTATAACGGAGCCAGCCATAAAAATGGTTTTGGCATTTCCTCCTATCAGTTCACCGAGTCCCGGGCTGACCGGTTTAGTGAGCTCTTTAATGGGGATCTCGCTTTCTTCTATGCGGGCGGAGCGGTAAACCTGGATGACATGGTCTGGATTGAGTTGCAGATAATTTGCATAGGCGCGCAAAAATCCGAGCGCGTAAGTTTCTCCGGGAAATATGGAAAAATTATCGTTTTCCAGTGCTTCAATCTGTCGCAGTGTAAAGTGCGTATCTTCTGCAACTTTTGCCGGGCTGATTTTTTTTTCTTCGCGGGCCTGTTTAAGAATGTTTCCAGCTGAGTTCATATAGTATCCTGCTATTCCGTCGTGAGAGGGTTTTCTACAACTTTAACGCCATCTTTGGGGCTGTATTGAAACAGGTTATCCTGCAAATCCGGGTTGACTTGAATGGACGAAAAGGTCATTTCTACAATGCGCCCGCTTGGCGATACGCCTTTCATGCTTTCGATGAGGTACGTTGCAGCATTCACTTTCAGCTCAAGAGTTTCGTAACCGCCCGACGCTGTTTTTTCGGATAAAGTGAGTAAAAAATATTTCCCGCCGTTTTCGCTTACGGGTTGATCCGGGGAAGAGAAACGATAGTGATATCGCTCAAATAATCGAACGAGCCCTTCGTAACTTCCCGTATCGTAAACGGGTTTTCCGTTCTGGGATTTTTTGAGATCCTGAACGCCAACGGCTCTCAGAGAAGCCACATAGACCCACATGTTTTTTCCGTCCGATATAATCCAGTCGCCAGACGGATCGCGGAACGTGAAATTGAGTTTTCCGCCGGATTTATAACGGGCAACGCCGGAGCTCGTTTTGCTTTCTTTGTTGTCTTTTACGACAATTTTAAAGTTGGCCTCGTAGCTTTTCATGGTCTTGAAATTTTCTTTCATTTTTTTGACCACATCGGAAGGGTGCAGAAATTCCTGAGCAGAAAGTGCGTGCACGGATAAAAGGAGCAGGGCGGGAAGAGCCCGTAAAAAGGGGCGGAGCATTGTACATGAAACCGGTTTTCTCTTTATCCTGTCAATTATTATTCTTGACGTACAGGCTTTCCTTTTATAAACTCTAAGCATGTCTGTTTCTGTTCTCGTACCGCTCTTCGATGGTTTTGAAGAAATTGAAGCCATTGCCGTCATCGATATTCTCCGCAGGGCCGGAATTCGCGTAGTGACAGCATCTGCCAGCGCGGACAAAATTGTAAAAGGTGGGCAGGATGTAAGCATCGTGGCCGATACTCTTCTTGAATCTGCTGAAAACTGCGATATTCTTTTTCTTCCCGGCGGAGGGGAAGGCGTGGCCCGCATGAAACAGTACTCCCGCATGGGCGATTTACTTGCCCGCTACAGCGAAAAACCAGTGGCCGCTATTTGTGCTGCACCGTCTGTTCTTGCCATGCACGGTTTGTTGCAGGGACGCCGGGTTACATCGTATCCTTCTGTTCAGGCAGAGCTTGTCACGGGCGGCGCGGAATACAGCACGGACAGCGTAGTCACCGACGGGCAGCTGATCACTTCGCGCGGAGCTGGCACGGCCATTCCCTTCGCGTTAGAGATTGTGGCCAGTGTGCAGGGGCGCAAGGCGGCGCGCGAACTCGCAGAAAAAATTGTGTATAATTTTGAGTAAGCTATGGAAACTAAAGAAGAATTGTTACGACAAAACGAAAAACTGCATAAAGATCTTAAAACTCTGGGAACAATACTCAGGGGTTATGAAAGCGTATTGCGGCTCAACGACGAAGAAATTCGCACTCAGGAACAGTTGATTGCCATGTACGAGAAAGTGGCCGACTATTCCCGCGCGGAATGCCAGCAGCTGCGGGAAGAAATAGCCGCTCTGGGAAAACTTTCCGGTCTGGCCTCTCAGGAAATTCAATCGGCCCGCGAAGCGGGTATTGCCCGCGAAATGGTATCGGGCTTAAGCAGGGAAGAACTGATTCAGGCCATGGGAAAAATTAGAGAACTCGAAAAGGAAAACCATCGTCTTAAAGAAGCAAGAAATTCCCTCGGCTCGCAGGAATAACATGGACGAAATAATCACGTTGATCCTGATTGGGGGAATCCTCGGAATTGTGGCCCTGTTTGGGTATTACATTTTTAAGACCTATGTAATGCCACGCCGCATCGAGGAATTTGCAGAGATGATAAATCAGGGCCAGACTGGTCCTGCCATCACTCGCCTGCAAAAACTGTTAGAAGAAAACGACCGCGACCCATATATCCACTTTCTTCTTGCGGAGGCTTATTTTCGCGAGAAAAAAGTTTCCCAGGCGACCATGGAGTTTCGCCAGGTTCTCAAAATAGGCAAGTTTTCGAACAAGGTAAAGGAAGAAGCCATTCGCGGAAGGCTGGCAAAAATTTATCTTCAAAACAGGAATCTCGAAGAAGCCAAAAAAGAATTTCTCATTCTCACAAAACTGGAACCTTCCAATGCAGACAATTTTTTTCAGGTTGGTTTACTGTTTGAAAATGCGGGACTCGTCGACAAAGCTCTTCCCTATTTTAAGCAGACTATAAAGGTCCACCGCAACCACGCGGATGCTTATTATCATATGGGAGTGATTGAATATAATCTTGCCAATATCCCGAATGCCAAGGTTTCGCTTACAGAAGCTGTTAAGCTTAATCCAAATCTTTTTGGTGCTCATTATTATCTGGGACTTTGTCTAAAAAATCAGAAAGACTATGAGTGGGCTCTTAAGGAGTTTGATAAAGCTCTGGGCGATGAAAGCCTGAAGGGCAAAGCGTATCTCGCTAGAGGCCTCTGCTTCTACGAAAAAGACCAGCATGTAAACGCCGCTAAGGAATTCGAAAAAGGAATTACTGTCGCTCCCCGTTCTTCTGAGCTGGAGCTCAATCTGCGCTACTCACTGGCAGCTACGGCAGAAAAGCGACGCGATTTTCACACGGCCATTGCCAACTGGGAGCGCATAGTAGACGTGAATCCCAAATTCCGCGATGCAGCCGACAAGCTCAAACTGTTTGATGAATTCCGCCAGGACGACTCCATTAAAGACTTCATGATTGCTTCGCCCGCAAAATTTGAAACCGTGGCTCGTAAATTCGTCGAAAACATGGAGCTTTCGGTTCTCGATTTGTCCGTAGAGAACGATTCCGAAGTACATATTCTTGCCACGGAAACCGAGAGCACGTTCCGCAATACCAAGCGAACCAATCGCCTCATTTATATTTTTCGCACAACCGATGCCGTTCAGGAAAAGACAATTCGCGCTATGCACGAAGATATGCGCACCAAGGGAGCTACGCGCGGGCTTATTATAAGTACAGGAGATTATTCCGCACAGGCGCTGCTGTTCGCGCAGTCGCGGCCCATTGAGCTGCTCGGCAAAAAAGAGATGATTGCATTTCTTAAGATGGTGCATTGATGGATTATTTCTCAGGAATAGAATCCGTATTCTTAAAAGGTTTCAGCTATCAGGAAAAGCAGTCTCTTTTTTCGCTGCCCTGGAAGCTTGCCGCTTTTCAGGAAATGCCGCAGGGCGATTTTGTTTTTTTTCTGCTCACGGGAAAAATCAAAGACAGGACGCGCTATTATTTTCCAGGCTCCAATCTGTTGGGTGTCTTACCCTTTGTGACCCAGCAGGTTCCGCAGTACGACAATGCCGGCGAGAGCAAGGTGCTGTATCTGCGCACAGATGAACTCGCCAATTTTTTCATCCATCAACCGGGAGCCATGCGCGCGTATCTCGCCATGCAGGAAAACCTTGGCGGCAATCTGCTTCCCGACTGGAATGTTCGCAGCGATCTCACACTGGTAATCTCCGATGCAGAGAGCTCTGAATCTGTCTTCTTTGCCTGGAAGCTTGCTCTTGAAAAGTCAGGAAAGGGCAAGGAACGCGTGTTGTATCTGGAAGCAGTTCCCTCTGGAATTTCCATTTTCTCGATGAATGGAATTCTCCAGATGCCAGCCGTTGTACAGGCCAAAGAAGAATCTGCTACCATTGAAGATATTCTGGACGATAGAATCGTGAGAAATCCTGGCAAGCCCGATGTTCTTAATCTGCACTATTTGTCTCCCTGGCAGATTACGCCTGCCCAGTGGGGAGTATTGTACCAGTTGCTGAACACTCGTTACGAAGCCATTATTATACATGCCGGCAAAGATTTCCCATCCTTTTTTTATGAACAGGTAAACCGCATTTACTTCTTTAACGACAGAGATGCCGGAGAATGTTTCCATGGGGTCATGAAACAACCCAAGACCTATTTTCCGCCCATTATCCGCCTTTTTTTCAGTGAAGCAAAAGTGGTCGGAAATATCATTCGCCATCCCAGAATATCGGCCATGCCATCCATTGAGGAATCCGATGCACCTGAATATTCAGAGTGGTTTAGGAAGAATATTTTAGCGGCATCGAATAACCGCAATTTTCTAATCTTCGGTGATTCTTACGGAAACCTGGCAGGACTAATTGCCGTTCTCAAAAAACTTTCTGACGAAAGCGGTTTTCCAGGTTGGATCCAGAACCATCATATTGTGGCTAAGGGCTGGTCTGCCTTTATGATTGCTCTGGCTGCTACCAGCAAAACTTGGGAAGATTTAGTGCAAAAGCTGAACCGCTACGATGCAAAGGCCTTTGCAAAACTGTTCAAGCCGGTATTCCCGGAAAATGGTTTTTTTGACATGAAACCAATCGCTAAATATTTTGATACTCTTTTTGGCGATGCCATGTTAGAAACAGCGGGAATTACATTTTCGCTGCGCATGCCCGGCGGAAACTCCGTGCGCCTCGTTTCATCGGGAAAAATAGCAGAAGTCCTTTTGTATGCAGTGTTTCCTGCCGGGTTGCTCAATGGGTCTTCCTGCCCGGAGCTGCATGGATATTCCGCTTCGGTGGAAAAAAATGCCGACGACGAATTTGCCTTTTCCCTGCGGTATGGATTTGAGCGGTTTGTGTACTACTATTTCGATAAACCGGGCCCACGAGATACAGATTCTCTCGCCGAAAAAATTCTGGGTGCAAGAGAGACTATTCAATTGACACCGGGTAGTACTAACTGGATATTTCATGTTCCATACGCAAACCAGGGGGATCTATGGCTTTCACAGGCAGAAATACTAAACTCTTTATCGTAATCCTTGCAGGATTGCTTTTGCTTTCCGGGGGCTGCTCGTCGCCAGCGCCAAAAGAGCCCCCTGCTGTAAAGACGCGCAATATTTTCAGCGATGATCCATCCATTATTCCAGTTCTTACCGAGACGGAATCGGCTCTGGTGGAGGTCCGCGCGCGTGCCCTTGTTGGCTTTGTCGTCGCGAAAGATGCCGGGGGAATTCTTTCTCTCATCCACGAGTCCGGTGCTTATGTTGACATAAAAGCAGAAAAGAGTAAAGCCGAAATTCAAAAATCGTTAGCAAATCCTAAAGATCCGCTATACATGGCTCTGTGGGATACAAAGGGATACCAGAAAATGAGTGGCGATTCATCATTAATTTGTTTTCGCGACAGCTTTTTAGCGGCCAGACAAATGGATCTCGATTTATTCTTTTATTCCGAGACCGAGGTAGAAGTAAGGTTGGTTTATGAGAACAGGCCTCCCTCCGGAGCCATGGGCAATCCCATATTTCACAAGATTGACGGACAGTGGTATGTTCGGGGAATTTTTTAAGTAAGCTCTAAAAGCGAAGCAAGCCGCAGGCTCCTGCGATCTCAAAAAAAGCGTTACCTGCCTTCTGACTCTTGAAAAATGCCGCGTGGACAAAGAACAGATTTTTACGCTCATGGATTCTCTCATAGAGATTGGTGCTTATTACCACCTTAGGGGCTTTTCCCTCGCAACCAGCTCCAATTATTCTGTTAAGCTGGAACAGGGAAAATATCTCATTACCGTGTCTGGACGAAGAAAAGAAAGACTTACCAGAGACGACTTTTTGATAGTGGGGGAAGACTCTTCTCCATTGAAAGATGACACGATTTTAACAATCATTCCAGACAATGCATCTAAAAAACCATCTGCAGAGACAATGCTGCATGCAAGGTTGTACCGCGATTTTCCGGAAAGAGTGAGCAGCGTTCTGCACACTCATTCCCCTCTGGCCGCCGTTTTGTCACGAAGAATTGGCGAGGGAAGCATACGCTTCAAGGGATACGAAATGCAGAAAGCATTTCCGGGAGTAGAGACGCACGAGGGTACAGTAGAAGTTCCCGTAATACCAAACAGCCAAGATTTAAAAGAATTATCAAAGAATGCGGCAGCAAGGCTTTCGCAAATGCCTTCTGCGCCATTCATTCTTATCGCGGGACACGGCATATATGGCTGGGGAAAAGATATTGATGAAGCAGAGAGGGTAATGGAAGCTGCCGAATACTTGATTGACTGCTACTGGCACGATATGACAAACAAGGAGATTGTATGAGCTATTTAACTATTTATCCAGAAACCAGCGCGACTGCCGAAAACGAGTATTCAGATATTACGGAAATCCAGAAGGCGCTCGCTCAGCATGGCGTCGTTTTTGAGCGATGGAAAGCCACGGAGCAGGTATCTGCCGAAGCAACGCCAGAGGAAGTAACGCGGGCTTACCAGGCAGACATTGATCGGTTCAAAGCGGAACGCGGATTTATGACTCACGATGTGGTTTCCATTCATCCGGGCGTAGAGAATCATCCAGAGATGAGACAAAAATTCTTGCAGGAACACACTCACAGTGAAGATGAGGCCCGCTTTTTTGTCGATGGTACTGGAATGTTTTATGTTCACCACGTGGGCAAAATATTCAAGATACTCTGTGAAAAGGGAGATTTTCTCAATGTACCGGCTGGCACAAAGCACTGGTTTGATATGGGAAATAAGCCATTTTTTAAGGCAATTCGTTTGTTTAACAATCCGGAAGGGTGGATTGCCACTTTTACGGGCGACTCCATAGCAGACCGATTTCCAAAATACGAACAGCCATAATGAAATATAAAGCGTTGCTTACAGATATAGAAGGGACAACTACCTCCATCCATTTTGTCCACGACGAGCTTTTTCCTCTGGCAAAGAAAGAGCTCCCTGAATTTTTGCACAGGCACAGCGAGCAGGTAATACCGCAACTGGAAAACCTGCGCGAAAAAATAGCGCACGATACAAGGCGCGATCTTGCGTCTGTAACCACAGACGATGTCATTGAATTGCTGCTTGCTTACATTGAGCAGGATAAAAAAGACACGGATCTCAAAGTAATTCAGGGAAAAATCTGGCGCCATGCGTACGAGTCAGGAAAAGTAAAAGGGCATCTGTATGCGGAAGTCCTAGGAACTCTGCAAAAGCTGCACACGCGTTCTATTGTTCTCTCTGTGTATAGTTCTGGCTCGGTAGAAGCCCAGCAGCTGCTTTTTCAATACTCGACCGCTGGAGATTTGTCTTCTCTGTTTAGCCATTATTTTGATACAAGAATTGGAGCCAAAAGAGAAAAAGAATCTTATGAGAGAATAGCGCGTTTTATGGAAATTGACCCCCATGATATTCTGTTTCTCTCGGATGTAGAAGCCGAGCTCGATGCTGCAGCGGAAGCGGGATTCCAGGTGTTGCAGGTAATCCGCCCGGGAACAGAGCCTTCGGAGCGGCACAGGCATATTGCAACGTTCGAAGAATTAAATTATTCGTAATCGCTGAAGCAGTCTTCTGCAAGACACGAGCGAAGCCCTTCTGCCGTTACAGCCGAGAACAGCTTTGAGCGAAGTTGTGGCGAAATATCGAGATCAGACAAATACGCGGTGAGATGTTTGCGGAACAACCGTGCAGCCATGGCAGAGCCGTAAAAGTTAGCCATGAGAGAAAGATGTCGGCGGATCGTGGGGAGTCTTTCTGAGAGCGCCATGTCAGATTTATTTTTGCCGAGAAAAATCCAGGGATTCCCCATAGCTGCGCGCCCAATCAAAGCTCCCCTCAGTCGATGCTGGCGTATTCGAGTTTGCGCATCTTCATGAGACTGCAAGTCTCCATTTCCAAAAACTGGAATTTTAACTTTTTGAGCTACTTCTCCAATTGCGTCCCAGTCTGCGCTTCCCTTGTAACCCTGTGATTTTGTTCTTGCATGCACGGAGACAGTTCTCACTCCTTCTGATTCCAGAGCAGTTGCAACTTCCAGATAGTTTTTACTGGCATCGTCCCAACCAAGTCGAATTTTGGCAGAAATGGCAAACAGATTTAATTTTACCAGTTCGGATGCAATGCGCGCGGCAAGAGGAATATTCTTGAGCAGCCCGGCTCCGGAGCCACGGGAAGAAACCCGCTGGACAGAACAGCCCATGTTGATGTCTATTCCCTCTGGCCTGAAATCTGTTTCTGCAAGATACAGGGCAGCGCGCACAAACTGGGCTGGCTCGTTTCCGAATAACTGTACTATGACAGGTCTCTCTGATTCATGAAAGACAATTCTTTTCTGCTCTTGAACAGGTTTGTGAGTAACAGTAACAGCGGGTGAAAATTCTGTAAAAGACACGGCAGAACCCATTTCGCGGGCAATGAGTCGATAGGGGAGATCAGAGTATCCGGCCATTGGTGATAAAATGAGCGAGCCGGCAGGAAGATTCCAGTCGAAAAGAGACACGCCCTGTATGGGTTTCTGGCACGCGCCGTAAAGATTCTTTACGGTTGTACGCAGTCTTCCGAATTATCCGGGTAAGGTCTGATAAAGTAAGCCTTCGGATCTCTTCTCCGCTGCGCGAATTGCGATTACTTTAAGGAAAGGAGTGAAGATGTTTAAAAAAATTGAGTATGCGTTTGAATGGATTCTGTGGCAAAGCCGCTTCATCATTGTTTTTGCGTCCTTGGCCAGCATTATTTCTGCGTTCGTTCTCGTTGGACTTGGCTGCACAGATGTATGGTTAATTTTGACGGAAATGTTCCATACCATCTTTCATGGCGGTCATATGAAGCACAGCAGTGTTATCACTCATATCATATCTGCGATCGATTCGTATCTCATTGCAACAGTTCTCCTAATTTTTGGAATAGGGTTGTACGAACTGTTTGTGAGCAAAATTGAGTTTGCAGAAAAAGACCAGATGTCTTCGAGAATTCTCGTCATTCACTCTCTCGATGAACTCAAAGAGAAAATTGCGAAAGTAGTGATTATGGTGCTTATCGTCACTTTTTTTAAATATGCGGTAAGCTTTCAGTATGAATCCGCTCTCGATCTTTTGATGCTGGCGGTCGGCATATTCTTAATTTCCATAGCTGTTTACTTTACGCATAAAGACGGCAAGAAAAACCAGGACCATTAATGGGCCAAAGCCGGAAATGACGAATCTGCGTTCCGGCCTTTCAACGGTTAGACATTCCGTCAAAAATATGTTCCATCTCGGCAGCTTTTTCTTTGAGGTTCCGGGCGGCCTGCACAAAAGCCGAGGCAATCTGGGCTGAGTTCTGCAGAGACGAATTAATGCTCTCTGTTGAGCTCCGCATTTCTTTAAAACGATTGCTGTCTTCACCAGCGTTTTCGTGAATTTTACTGAATAAATTTCCGGATTCCCGTATGTATGGCAGAATTTCGTCGATTGCTTTGGACATGGTACGCGACTGGCCCTGGATATTAAACATTTCCTGTTCAATTTCATGAGCTCCTTTGCGGCTCATGTCTGCAAGTTTTCCGACTTCTCCGGCAACTACGGCAAATCCGCGCCCGGCCTCTCCGGCTCTGGCTGCTTCAATGGTTGCGTTCAGAGAGAGAAGATTGGTTTGATCCGAAATTTCTTCGATGAGGCTGGTTTTAGAGGTAATCTCTTCTACGCTCTTCAACAGATTTCGCATGAGCTCTTTGATGGAGTTGGCAGAGGACTCCGAAGTCGTGGCATACTTCTGCTGGGTTTCAATAAGGGTAGATACCTCGCGGTCACTTTCGGCAATGTGCTCCGTTATGGTAATCATGTTGGAATTGATTTCCTGAACCATGGCGGATTCGTCACTGATGGTGGTTTCGAGTTGAGAAGCAGAAGTATCGAGCTCATTGGCCATTGTCTGGAGAGAAGCAGAGATAGACTTAACGACAGAAAAAGCGTGGGAGAGAACTTCGGATTCGGATTTGATTTTTTTCTGCTGGCTGTAATTGCGCTTCATAATTCTCTCGTGGCTGAATGATGAAAAAGCACCAAGGATAAATCCGGCAGATGTAAAGAAGAATTGATTGAGCTCGTTAAAAAATACGGCAGAGCCACGGTCAATATAGACATATAGATTCATCACGGCAAAAGCAGCCGAGACGCTGCCCATCGAAAGCAGATACCAGTGAAAGCGCTGTCTGGCAAGGCCCGCTGCCCAGGCAAAAATGAGCTGAAGTGTGGCAAAATAATAATTCTTACCGGGCTCGCTTTCTTCACTGAGAATTAAAATTACCATAATGGAGAGACCAGACAAAGTGGCGGCGGCGGCGCTTAGACCCTGCGAATAATCGCTGAATTTGCGGGTATGGGTCAGAAACCAGAACAGCAGCAGCAATCCTACAATGGAAAAACGAATTATCCAGGCAGAACCGCGCGTTTGGGGCAGCAGCCAGTAATCGAGAACAGCCAGAGTGAGAAAAATCAAAATTGCGAGTACAAAACCGAGGCGAATGCTGCCAATGGCCTCGAGCAAATAAAACCGATCAAATCTTTTTCCCTGCCGGGAATCCTCTTCCATAGACATGGAGCA
>DYPL01000036.1:6986-9248 GCA_020719945.1 Turneriella parva | reverse complement strand
TTGTTAGGTACCAACACGCCCAGGTTTTAGTACCTAACAACAGATAACATATTTATTATTTTGCTAAATGCTTAGTCTGATTCAGGCATCTTCTTGAGAAGCACAATCTTGGTGAAAAAATAGTTTCGTTTATAAACAGTTACCTGATAAGCAACGGCATCAAAAATCAAGCGGGGACAATAATTGAGGCAAAAATTTTTTGGCTTCCTTAGCGAATCTTTATGTAAAAAGATATTCTCCGTAGAGAATTTGAACCCGCACAGCATGTTCTTGCATACGAAGGGCTGTGAAAACCTTTTAAGCGTTACCGTGCATGCGATTTTTTTTTGAAATAGAAGTAATTCCATGCGGACTATTGTTCTGCAAGTTAGAAAATTTCTCTAAATCAGAGGGTACTTTACAATACAATACATACCGCGATTTCATAATAACGAATAGCCCACTTTGCTGTGAACGAATAATAGAGCTGTAGCCTCTCTGGCTGAAAAATAACCCCTGCCGGCTAAAGGCTCCCTGCGCGAAGCGCAAAAAAGTTGCTCTTGACAGACAGCACGCGCGTCTAATATGGGAGGTAAACTCTGGGCAAATTCCAGGGTTGCCAAATACAGGAGAAAAGCATGATCAAAAAAATACTACTGGTTTCCCTGCTGTTAGCGGCGGGAAGTCTTTCGGCAGAAAAATATGCCCTTATTTACGGCACCAACTACCAAGGCGATTCACCGATCAGCGATCTCGAGCTCTGCGAGCGCGATGCCGAGCGGATGAAGTCCCAGATTGTCGCTACGGGTTCCTTCAAGAATGAAAACGTGCACGTGTTTTTGGGAGCGCAGGTAACGCGCAAATCAGTAGAGGAGAACCTGGTCGGCTGGCTTGGCAAACAGGTAAAAGAAGGCGATCAGGTTTTCTTTTATTTTGCGGGGCATGGCCAGTTCTTTCGCGATGAATCTGCCAAAAATGGCATGCGCAATTACATTATCATGTTCAACCGCCCCCATGTGAGCGACGATGAGCTCAACGACTGGTTAAAACAGGTCAAGACGCAAAAAGCCGTGATTATTCTCGATGCATGCTTTTCTGGCGGAATCGCTAAAAAGGGAGCGTCTGTTCGGGGAGCAGGCAATATTCCCATTGCAGAGGGTGAAAACAGCGCTGTGTTGCAGGGTGACGACGATGTATTTTTCCAGAATAAAGTGGTCGTATCTTCTGCCGACGACAATGAGACAGCCATTGAACTTTCTGCGCCCATCAACCACGGTCTGTTCACGTACTATTTTTCGGACGCATTGCTTAAGGGGGACCTCAATAACGATGGCAAGGTAACCGCTTACGAAGCTTTCTTCCGTGCCCGCAAGCAGACCACGGAAACGGCAGCTAAAGTGAACCACAAGCAGGTTCCCCAGATTTCGGGCGATGCTTCCGGGTTTTTCTTTGTTGGCGTCCCGACTCCTCCGGTTAAACCACCGACAGAAGACAAGGACAAGCCCAAAAAAGAAGACGACAAGCTTCCCGACATCAATATTACTCTGACCGAAGAGGACAAGGAAAAAGATCCTCCTGTTACAGACGAAGAGCCCGTGAACGATAAAAACAAGGAGAATGGAACTCTCGTCATTAAAACAACATACCGCAAAGATGTTCTCGGTGCTGCGAAACCTGCCGTGTATCTCAATGAAACCCAGGCAAATTACACTCTCCAATGGGAAAAAAATCCCCACTGGGGTGACGTGGCTACCATGACGATTGCCAAAGTTCCCACCGGCGTAACCAACGTGGCTGTCAAAGCCAGCAAATATCCCGATCAGGTCATTAAAACAGCTATTGAGAAAAACCAAACGACAACAGAAGTGATTGCAGCTTCTGTGAAGGGCAGGGGAAGCATTGAGGGCAATGTATGGCTGGAAACCTTTGATCGCCCGGTTCCAGGTATTAAGGTGTTCTTAAAGCCCATTCGCATCCCTAAGCAGCCCGTGGTACTTTCGGACGCCAGCGGACGTTTTGTGTTTAATGAACTCAAACCCGGGAACTACACGATTTTTATCGTGGCTGGTACAGGTGGTTCCGGAGCGAACAAAGTTTTCACAAAGCCCTATGAGCATTCTATTACCGTAGAAGAAAACGGTGTGACCAAAGTGGATGTAGTACTTAGAGATATTTTCAAAAAGTAATTTTGAGTAAGCTCTAATCGAGAAATGAGCAGAAGACAAAAGTCCTTCCATGGACTTTTGCAGAATCTGCTGAGTGAATAAGCCCTCTCGTTCTTTT
>DYPL01000036.1:0-6886 GCA_020719945.1 Turneriella parva | reverse complement strand
TATGCAACCCGGAGACATATCTGACAGATTATTGAAGAAGCACGTAGAAAAGCGGCCCTGTTGATCAGGGTTCTGGAAGCCAAAAATATTTCAGAAGGTTGCCGAAGGGCAGGGCTTGCCAGAAATACAATTTACGAATGTATGAAAAAGTTGAAGGCGTCAGAATTTAACTTACCCTAACTAAATAACCAGTCCAGGAGACCGCATCACCCGCCTAAGCTTTCCAGTCTTTCCATGGCAGCGAAAAGTTTTTCATCGAGTTGTTCGTATTCCTGCGAAAGCCGAGCGAGTTTTTCCGGGTCTGTTTCCGCTCCGCTCAACAGGGTATGAATGGTATCGAGTCGTTTTTCCATGGACGGGATTTCTTTGACAATGCTGTCTTTTTCTCTCTGCTCTTTGTAAGAAAGTTTCTCGGAGCGATTTTTTTCCCGGACCGTTTTATCAACCACTGGTTCTTTTCGTTCTGTCAAAAGAGAGACTGCTTCGGAAGCTGTACCCGCATAGCGGACAATTTCTTCGCCCTTATCCATAATTAGAAAGGAATCAACTGTGCGGTCGAGAAAATAGCGGTCGTGCGATACGACGAGGAGTGTTCCCGGAAAACGGATGAGATAGTCTTCGAGAACCTGAAGTGTCGACAAATCGAGATCGTTTGTTGGTTCATCGAGAATCAAAAAATTGGGAGACTGGGCGAGAACGGTGAGGAGGTACAACCTTCTGCGTTCTCCGCCCGAAAGGGAAGATACGGGGCGATGCTGTTCTTCTGGTGGAAACAAAAACATTTCCAGAAAATCTTTTGCCGAAATTTTATCTCCGTTGGCGGCTTTAAATTCCCGACCAAACTCCTGTATGGTGGCTACTATGCTGGCATCTTCGCGAAGATTTTCTGCCTGCTGGTCAAAGTATCCTATCCGCGTATTGACTCCCCGAATTACGCTTCCCGTGTCCGGGTCTTTTACGCCTGCAAGAATGGACAGCAGAGTGGATTTACCGCTTCCGTTACCGCCTATTACTCCAATTCTTTGGCCCGCTTCAAACGCAAAATGGAACGATGGAAAAATCAGGGTATTTCCATATGTTCTCGAAATATTGATAGCCTGCAAGATGGTTTTGCCAAGCCTTGCGCTTTCCGAGGCAAAGGCCACTATGTCGCTCTCTTTGGTGTATGCCGGAATCTTGAGTTTTTCTACTAAATCAATTCTGGCACGTGCTTTTGTCCCGCGTGCCTTTGGTTGTCTGTTGAGCCATTCTTTTTCTGTAGCCAGTTTTTTGAGGCGCTTTTCTTCGGAGCGTTCCAGGGAAAGAATTTCTTCTTCTTTGAGAGTGAGGTAGGTCGCATAATTTCCCTTGTAACGGCGCAGACCCAGTGTAGAAATTTCCCAGATTGTATCTGTTATGTTTTCGAGAAAATAGCGGTCATGTGTAATTATAAAAACGCAATTGCGCGTCTGCATCAGATACTTTTCTAAAAAGGCGATGGACTGCATGTCAAGGTGGTTGGTCGGTTCGTCTAACATCAGGCAGTCTGCCGGATGCAGCAGGAAGTCCGCAATCTCTACTTTTCGTTTCATGCCTCCGGACAGTTCTCCGAGTTTTTGAGAAAGGTTATGTATGCCCAGCGCTTTGAGCAGGCTTTTGGCTGTGGACTGATAAAACCAAGCTCCTGTTTTTTCCATCTCGTGTTCTAACTCAGAAAGCCGGTCGGAAAATCCATTTTGTGCAGCTTTCTCGTATTCAAGGAGCAGCGCAACCGCCGGGTTAGCATCGCGCCGAAAAAATTCTTCTATGGAAATAGAATTGTCTAAAGAAGCATTTTGCGCAAGATAGGCTATTCTCGCCGTCGTGTTTTTTACTACTTCGCCGCTGTCGCTTTCTGTCTCTCCCGCAAGAATTTCCATGAGCGTGCTCTTGCCGGATCCGTTTCTTCCGATGAGCGCAATTTTTTCGCCCTCGGATAAGCCAAAGGAAAGTCCTGAAAAAAGAGTTTTTGTTCCTGCATTTTTTCGCAGGCCATTTACGGAAAGTAAGTTCACGGACTCTCTTTTATGGTGAGCACTTCGCCACTGCTGTATGCTGTCGTTTCGGGATAATACATCAGTCCAGCTTGTGCCGGCATAGCATTATAAGTTCCCGGGAAGGTTGCACGGACTACAGAAACGGTTTTCCATGTATCTCTGTAAAACCAGGTTTTGCTGAGTGAAATGCGGTCGTCCAGTCGAACACGTGCAGAGGGAGAATGGGCCCAGTCTTCTGAACCTGTAACGATTTTTATGTCTTTCACGTCTTCTACGCCCGCCGGGAGCATGTCTTCTAAAAGAAAGTACTGGCTGTTTTTAACATTGCTGATTTCTGTAACAATGGCAATCAGATCGCCACTGGTAAAGTGGCTTGCCGGAGAAGAAGCAGTCCTGTAAACGAAGGATCCGTTTTTATCTTTCCGCTGGTCAACCGGGTAATAGGCGCGACGCACCTTGAACTGGCTGTCCCGTGGCGACAAAATGCCGACCTCGCGGTAATGTTTCCAGTCTGCTCGAACCATAAAAAAGCCAGTGCCTTCGCGCTCTATGGTAAAGGGAAGAGATTTATTCCCTGGTTTCAAAAACAGAGAAGTCTCAAAACTGTTTCTCCCAGAAAAAGTTTTTGTCATGCCTTCAGTGGAAACGGTAACAGGATACGTCCCATATTTTTCTCCTGTAGCTGCTGCATAATCAGACAGAGCTTTCATCATAAGCGCTGTCGTTTTTGTGGAACGCCATCTCTGCTGTTGTTTCGATGAAATCATCCATGAAGCTATACGGGGCGCATATTTTTTTGCATTTTCGGCAGAGCGCAGCAGCGCCATGAGCGCAAGAGCCGTTGTCTCTTCTTCATCAGAATACCACCAGTAATTTCTGTCCGTTCTTTTAAAAAACAATTTGTCTCCAGATTCAGATGAAGAGGCAATCATCTTTTTAATAGCTTCTTCTCGGAGAGTAGGCAGAGATTTATTGTCTGCCGCTATTGAGAGTAGTGCGAGCAAATATGGATTTTTTTGTTGTTTAATCGATGCGGCCCATTTGGCCGTCTGGAATGCTTTGGCTTCAGGAAAAAAAGACAAAACATATTCCATGTATATCTGATTTTCGTCGGAAAGGTTGCGCGCTTCCAGAAATTGTTTTGCTCGTGCAATCCCTTTGCTGAAAATGCTATCCGGGATTTTTACTCCGGCTTCTTTTGCCTGGCGCAGTCCATCGAGAGCATAGGCTGTCATGTAGGGATCTGTCTCGTCGTTTTCCCACCAGCCCCATCCGCCGTCGGAATGCTGGTAGGCTGTCAGTATATCAAGTCCCATTTTAGTGTATTCGTCTATTTTGGAGGCAGAAACAGGGAGGGGAATTCCCGTCTTTGCAGATAAAATTCTGGATTGCTGTAAGGGTACAAAGCGAGACAAAGTTTGCTCTGTACAGCCGTATGGATAATCAATCAAATAGGGCAGAGATTCAGCGACTGCCGGCAGCACACCGTTGATCCAAGAGATCGTGAGAGAATGTGCCTTATCCCGCGCGCCTGCTGGCAATTCCATTTTTTCGGAAAGTTTTTTCTGGTCATTTTTAAGCGACCAAGCTTTTGAGAGGGTTTCCTCTACGCCATAGGGGAGCACGGGAAAACCCTGTTCCAGTCCATCGCTTTCTACACTGGTCTTTGCCGTGGCTGTGAGCAGCGCGGGAACTGGTTCGGTTGCAACCACTGTAAAATCTATTTTCTGTTCGGACAGGGCAGGAAGCAGCATCGATTTTGGGAAATTTCCTTTGAGAGTCAGCCCTGCGATATTTAAAGACAAATCAGCCTGTAATGGTTTTGCGTAGCGGTTTGTCACTAACAGGGAAAGTACGGCTTCGTCTTTTTCGCGCAGAAAACGCGGCATGGCAAGTCTAAGGTTAAGATCTTTGGAGACCGTAATTTTTTCGATGGCAGAACCTGCTTTTGCCGTTTGCGTGGAGGCGTGCACGGTAAAGCGCCATTTGGTTAGATTATCGGGCAGCTTTATCGTGACGATTGCCTCCCCGGTTTTACCGGTTTCTCCCGTGGCAAGCCAGTGGGCCGTGTCCTTAAAATTTCTGCGGATGGTGATTTCGTCAGCCTGTTCTTTCATCATTGCGTAGGCCGTGTCGCGGCTGGCCAGGGCTGCATAGAGTGCTTTTTCCTGCGAGTAACCGTAAAAGCGAAAACTGAGAGAATTGGAATGGGTAACGAGAAGGTTGCGTCCCGGAAACAATTTTCGCGTAATATCCTGGGTGGTGTCGTTGCGTATGGCATAAATGGCTTCGTCTACCACGCCAAGAGAAAAAGCGGCGGGTACCGGTTTACCGCTGTTGTCCAGTGTGCGCACGGCTACCGTCATTTCTTCCCCCGGTCGGAATTTTTCGCGGTCGGTGAGAATCTGCACTTTTAGAAATTTTTGAACGGGAGGGATAACGAGAGAAGAATCGCCCGAATAAGCAACCGGTGCTTTCTCCATGGCAAAGGCAAAACCAGAGAATCGAAAATTGGGGGTGTGCGGATCCGAGAGTTTTATCTCTTCCGTGAAAGGTTTACCGTCCGTGCGCTTAATGCGATAGGTAATGATGTCATCAGATTCTTCGATTAATACGATTTCCCGAACTCCCGCAGGCGGCACAACTCTGAATTTTGCGGTTTCGCCCAATTCATACTTTACCTTTTCTGCTTTTATGTCCAGTGTCTTTTCTGTCGCATTGCCTTCGTCGCCCCAAGGGCTGTACACAAAGAAGTCAGTTTCTTCGCGTACTTCGCGCCCGGCAGAATCTCTTGCAGAGGCAATGATTGCATAGTATCCGTGTTTGGTTCCCTTGAAAGAAGTTGTAAAATTTCCGTTGTCGCCTGTTTTACCTTCTGCTTTTTCAATGAGGTCGTAGCGATAGTGGCCATTTTTTTCGTACAGCTTGCGGAATAACGAGGCACTGATGACAGTATTGTTGGCAGGCCTTTTGTCGCTCCAGTTTTGCAGGCTGATTTTTGCGTCAATAGATTTGCCTTCGGTATAGTACCAGGCCTCCTGTGAAATGCGCATGGAGAAAGAACCGCGTGCTGCTGTAATTTCTGCGATGCCATTGATTTCTTCGCGGGTGCTTCCCGTGACGCGTGCAACCACCCGATATTTATAATCTTCCTGGAATGTTGGCGGCAGATTTTCGGAGGCAATAGTTTTGCCGTTGGCATCTGTGGTCAGTTCTCCCGTGTTGATGGTGTCCCAGTACGAGTATTCGGAGCCGGAATAATACCATTCGTAATCAAACCCCCACCACCAGGGATAGGAAATTCTTTGTTGCTGGATTTCATAGAATACCTGTGCATTGGCTACTGGCTCGCCGGAATAGTACGACGCTTGTATGTGAAATTCTGCTTTTTGTCCTGGATAGACAATTTTTTCCGGCGTAAGTACCGTTACTTCAAAAGATGGTTTTTTATACTGCTCCAGATAAAATCCGCTGTGTTCCGTTCCCTTATCTGATTTAATGCTGATTCTGTAATATCCCGGGGTAGCGTTTTCGGCAAGTAGAACCGATCCATTCAGGGCTCCGTATTTGTCTGTCTGCATGGTTTCCGAAAAGATTTTTTTGCCGCCGGGTTCGGTAATAAATACGGCCAGCGAATCGCGCAATGGTTTTGGCCTGCCTCCGTTATTTTCAAGGAGAACAGCTCTAAAGAAAACTTCGTGTCCCTGCCGGTATACGGGGCGGTCTGTGTAGATTGCAGAATTTATTTTGTCATGCACTCTATCATAAAAATCGAGATCCGAAAGAGCGTAGTGAATCTCTTTGCCAATTTTTGTTTCTGCCAGGTAGAGAGTTCTTTCCGAAAATTTACCCGCCCCTTCGTTATCGGAGTAGATTCCATTTTTGATGGCAGCGCGAAACAGGATTTCTTTTGTCTCGCCGTTCCACGGATTGTTGAATGCCTTCAGGGCGG
The DNA here is from genome assembly GCA_020719945.1 of Turneriella parva. Lineage (GTDB taxonomy): Bacteria > Spirochaetota > Leptospiria > Turneriellales > Turneriellaceae > DYKF01. The sequence continues at coordinate 919 of DYPL01000036.1, read as the reverse complement.
CCTGTTGAATTGGCGCTTCCCGAACGAGATCCCATGCGTAGACCAGCCGCGTAGAAACGCCTTCGCGCACATGGATGGCCATATCCGACACTATTAAAGGAGAGAACGCAATGTGTCTTCCGTACGAGACCTCGACGAGATAGAAGCCAGGCGCGAGTCCCGGAAAGCGGATTTCCTGTGGTGACCAGTAAGAATTTTCGGAAGATTGCACGCTGAATTCCTGTGCAAGCGGGTATGTGAGTGGCTGGTACAGGTTGTGCGTGGGAAAACGGTCGGTATACGGATACGCGTACTGTTTTAAATGAAAAAACTCGCGGATTTTATCGCGTTCGGCTGGGCGCAAATGGCGGCGCGCCAGTGCATAAAGGGAATACTTAAAGTTCTCCGAAAACGATCGAAGCATCGCAAAGCCGCCGGAGGATCTTCTTTCGGACGACAATTCTGCCGTGTGCACATCTTTTTGCGATTGAAGAAATTCGACTGGCTTTTCTATTTTGTACAATCGAACAAAGTATTGCGCTTTGCCCGGCCCGTAAAAACTCGCGACCGGTTCTTCTTTTGTGGTATAGATTTGTGGAACGGCTATTTCGAGGGAAAAAACTGGAATGGTTAACAGGAGGAAGAGTATTGCCTTGCGCATTTGCATGGCATACACTTATTTATTGCCGCAAAGCCGTAAAGCGCAAAAGGGGGGCGCTACCCGCGCAGGGCTTTTTAGCCGGCAAACGTTATTTTTTCTCCAGAGGGGCTACCGATTCTATTTTCTTTTTACCTTGTGTGAGCGAGTGGTTCTTATGGAATCGGAGATTTATACCATACAATTTGCGCGTAGAAAAAACGCTGGAAAATAGAGTCCATTCTATATCTTTGCCAAGTGGGCATGATATTCGAAATCGCCGGATATGAAGCACATTATAAA
>DYPL01000092.1 GCA_020719945.1 Turneriella parva | reverse complement strand
CGCCTTAGAACATGGTCTGCACTTGGATTGCGCTCCAGTCGTCCTTTAAGCCAAGTGGCACATAGGCCAACGCGTCGAGATCTGCACCATAATTGAGGCCCATATAATACGCCCACTGAATTTTAACATGGTGGGGGCGGGAAATATACCAGTTATACCCAAAAGAAACATACTGGGTTAACGACAAATCTACGGGAGAAGAAAGTGCCCCGTAAGAAATCTCGTCATAGATAAGCGTGGAGGTCGCGGAAAGCAGCTCGCTCACGTTGTCCTTAGAAAAACCGCCATCCTGAAAAAACTCGTATTTTACCCATGCCTGGTGTGTGCGCGGTATAAAGAACCACGAAAGCTGACCATACGCACCGCTGTAGCCGTGGCCGATATGCTCGCGCAATTTTCCCGTACTATCCTTAAACCGCATGGCATCGGGGTAGTTTGCCATTGCATAATAAAACGCTCCCTCTAAATTCCAGCCCTTATAGTTGACTCCCGCGTCTACTGTTCCGGACACATAGTTGTCTACGTCCATGCGGTAAGGTTCAATCGAGTATGGTCGCTTGTTTTGGTACATGGCGCCCAGTCCAAAAGAAAGCAAGAGATCGTCTGCAAACATGGAGCGACCGCTCTCATAATTGCCCAGCGGATTCCACTCCACCCGCCCGGAAACAAGATTAGAAGAGTTTTTGGAACCATCTTTCAGAGAAGCCGCACCATTGGTTCCATCAGAGAGATCGGGTCCGCCGTTAAAAATGCCCAAGCCGTATTTGAGCATACCGCTTTTGTACTCGCCCCCAATCTGGAAACCCAAGTCGCGGCGCGAGCCAAATTCATTTGTCACCTCGGCACGCTCTAAAGAAACGAGCCGGTAAGACGGAGTCATAGCCTCGCGCGCAAACGGAACGTCCGTATTGCCCACGGTAAAATTCAATGTATCTTTCCACTGGTACTGGATATAGGCGTCAAGAACGGATCCTTTGGTTTCGTCTATCGTTGTGACAGTATCGGTTGAAGGAGTTCCATTGTCTGTGACCATTACCTGGTGCGTTTCTGTTTCGTAAGGAGAAACAAACTGCTCCACTTTAAGATCCAGCTCGTACAGAAATTTTTTATTGATGGTACCCTCTATGCCTAAGCGAAGCCGGCGAACACTAAAGGCCGCGTAAGGGTCGTCACCCTCTATATTAGAGGCCGCCACCTTGCGCAGCAGTTTTTCTTGGCGATCCGGGCGGTCGCGAATATCCGAAGAGCCATACCAGACATAGCGGGTCTGCAGGCGGCCGGTAAATTCAAAATCGTTAATAAAGCGTTCGGAGAGCGTGTCCGGTAAACCACCGCTGTGGATGGTACCGTCCCCTGTGGACTTTTCGGCGGCAAAAGCGTGGTTCGTGAAAACCAGCATCCCCATCATCATCGTATTGCGTATCATCAATTTCATACGTCACCATTACAGTTTTGCCTTTTGAGTGTAAAGAAATTATTTCGTTTTGAGACGAAATCTGTTGACACGCCTCTTCCAAATTGCCACATCGTTCCTGTATGAGAATTTCTACTATCCTTTTCCTCTCTTTAGTAACCGCAATAACCGCCGGGAATGCTCAGCTTGAGTATTATGCCACGCGGGAATATAAAGGAATGTGCGATGCCTCCGGTGCCGTTACCATTGGCTCCGAATACTTTGCCATAGCCAACGACGAAGACAACGAAATCAGAATTTACAAAACAGATTCTAATGGAATACCCGTTGGCACACTCGACCTCTCAAAATTTTTTCAACTGGACAAGGGCGGCAGCCGCAAAACAGAACTCGATATAGAAGGAGCCGCCCGCATCGGCAGCGACGTATACTGGATTACCTCCCACGGTCGCTCTAATTCTGGGAAAATTCGTGCCAACCGGCATTCCTTCTTTATAACTCCCGTGCGCGACGGCGAATCTGGCCTACTGAACCCGACAAACCCCAAACCCTACCGCTTTCTCATGGAACGCCTGCTCGCGTCTAAACTTGTCGGCAGTCCGCAGCGCGACCCCTTTGGCCTGCACCACGCCACCCAGTTTCAAAACGATGCCTACCCCCGCCTGGCACCAAAAAAGGAAGGCGCGAACATCGAGGGTCTTACCAGTCTTCCCGACGGCAGCCTTCTGCTTGGTTTTCGTAATCCCATTCCCGGCAAAAAGGCCATTCTTGCCGTACTGGCCAACCCCAAATCCGTGGCAGAAAAACATGCGGCGGCAGATTTTCGCGACATGCGCACTGTGGATCTCGGTGGGCGAGGCATTCGGGCTATGGAGACGTGGAAAGGTGGAGCTGGATTCCCGGAGGGCGTTTTCGTGGTGGCCGGGCCCGCCGGTGGTAAAACCGATTTCGCGCTGTATTTTATGGCCGTCGATAAAACGGGCCATCTGAGCGATCCGGAGCTGGTTGGCCAGTTCCCTGCCGGGGGAATGAATCCGGAAGCGATGATAATCGACCCGCAGCTCGGCCTTAAGCGCGTCGTAATCATGAATGACGACGGCACCCATAAAATAAAAGGACAACAGTGCAAAGACTGGTCTGGCATGGGTCAAATGCAGAACGCGGCTTTTAGAGCGTACTGGTTTGATTTAACAGATAAAAAAATACAAATCGAGGTAAAATAACATGAAACGCGCAATTTTTCTTCTCTCTGCAATCTCTCTGCTGACGGTTGCCTGCCAAACAGAACAGCCTGGCAACTATAACTGCGATGGTGGCATTCTGCGAGGGCAGCAACCCCGCGATGTAACCGTTCCTGCCGGCAAGACCTGCTATCTCGAAGGCTTTGTCTCTTTTAAAAGCGGCACAACCTTTCGCGCGGAGCCGGGTGCAAAAATCTATGCCTATAAATATAAAATGAACTACGGCGGCACCCCTGCCTTGAGTGGCGGAGCTTTGGTTCCCGCGCATACGGCCCTGTACATTTTACAGGGCGCCAAAATAGAAGCCATAGGCACAGCCACGGAGCCTGTATCTTTTGAAAGCAAGGTGGTTGACTCTGCGGGTACAGAGCAGACATCCGCACAGGGAGACTGGGGCGGCATCAGCATTTATGGCTTTGCCCCCATGCCACTTAAAACCGATGGCGATTCCACAGACGACATTACCGGCTTTGCCTATGGTGGCGGAAAGCGCACCAATCCAGAGGACGACAGCGGCACGCTGCGCTATGTAAAAATTGCCCATGGCGGCATGCTCTATTTTGATCCCGGCTCTTTTTCCAAAAACCTGATATCCAAGCTGGTAGATGAGCACGCCAAAAATAAATGGCTTGTGAACTCCACCGAGTGCCTTACCCTGGGAGTGTGCGAATTTACGCAGGAGAGCCGCGAGTTGCTTGCCCGCAGAATTTTCCGCTACTTCTCTCCTTATTATGGACAGGCTTATGAAAACATTGGTACGGAGCTCCAAACGGCCATGACAAAATTTATTGGGGCGGGCGATGCAGAAAAACTGACCAAGTGCCAGAACCGGAATTCTGGAATTCCCACCGAAGACTTTGCCCATTGCACGGCCATCTATGGATCCTTTGCCGATGCCTTTCCCCAGCTCGACACAGTTGGTTTTAAGGCAGACCCGCCGACCGTGCAGGTTCGCTATGGCTTAGAAAACTTTGATAACCTGAACCTTTCTGCGGTGGGTTCCAGGACAACGGTAGAGTATGTTCATACTTATAAGAGCGGAGACGACGGCATAAAAGTAAACGGCGGCACGGTAAATTTGCGCTACATTGTAACTTCTGGAAACTATGCCGACCAGATTGAATTTAAAAATGGCTATAAAGGAAAAGTGCAGCATTTAATTGCGTATGT
>DYPL01000091.1 GCA_020719945.1 Turneriella parva | reverse complement strand
TACCAGAAAGCGTGGAAGGGTATAACGCCAGAATCAAAGAAATCCGCAATTCCCAATTGAAAAAGGTTTTATATGATTACTATACGCTGTCTTATGATAACCTGCATCTCTTTGGCTACTATCGAAATGCAGTCAGTGCAAAGCTCATCCGCGAGGGGCTGGATTCTGTAAAGCATCTCATTCGCGAGGTAGAAGCCGTTTTGTAATCAACAATTGTCGCTGGGCGCAAATTTCTTGCCGCAGCAACAGGACTTTTATAATGTAACACTATGGCAAAAAAGCAGACGCAAAAACCCGAAACACCAGAAGAAGCAATCAGTTTGGCGAAGCGATATTTAGACAACGCAAAGCAGACATTGAAGTCCGTAGAAATCAATGAGCGAGGATTGTACCAGGACGCCAAGTATACGAGCAGTGCCTGCGGCATTGCGTATCTGGGAGCTTTAGCTGCCCTGAATGCTTACCTGTTAAAAAAAGGAATTCCCAAGGATCAGCTACCAGAAAGCGTGGAAGGGTATAACGCCAGAATCAAAGAAATCCGCAATTCCCAGTTGAAAAAGGCCTTGTATGAATACTATACGCTGTCTTATGATAACCTGCATATTTTAGGTTATTACCGCCACGGTGTTGGCTCCAAAATGATTCGCGAAGGTATGGATGCGGTAAGGCATCTCATTCGCGAGGTAGAAGCCGTTTTGTAATCAACAATTGTCGCGGGGCGGGTGCTATTTGGTTTTGAGTTCAACAAGTTTTTGAATAATAAACGCCAAGAATCTTTCGGTAAGCAATCCAGCAGAGCCTTGATTGACTTGAATTTTTTGGTGCACCAGACAACTTTGGAAGGTATCCTTTATCCAGGTAGCGAGCAGTTTGGGATCATTTACCGCTTCATTTATGGGGAAGTCGGTATTTTGATCAGCAGCGCACTTTTCCATGGCGTATCTGGGCAAAAGAAGATTAATAAGAATTTGGTTGTACAAATTTTGATCTCCATCAAAGTATCTGAAGTGTTCATTCCTGAAAGCAGTGTTCTTCATATCTCTTTTCCCGATCGATTGCAGTAGCGAGACTATTTCGTTAAATTCGATTACTTTGACGCGATTCTTATTCTTTTCTTTGAAAATTGCTTCTATCTCTCGCGGTTGTGTTTCCAATAATTCGATGAACGCTACAAGATGCAGATATTCATGCAGAATGGCCAGTTTTCGAACAGATGAAAATTGATCTTCTGCAAATTTTTCATCCAGCGTTTTCTCATAGACAAGATTTGCCATATATTTGTTTTCATCTATTTTGCGAAGTTGAAAAAAGCCTGCATAATTTTTTAAATCGGCCTTGCCAAGAGTGACTATGATATTTACAGATAAATCAGAAAAGGAATCTATTTCGTTTAAATGAAAAACCTCTTCTCCTGAATCGGGAAGAGGTTTGAGCAGAGAGAGTTCTTTAAGCACATGTTCGTGCCTGTCTGAAATACGATTTTCATTTTTTTTGTGCATGCAGTGTATGCGCTTACAGCGCGTTGATCAGTGTTTGAAGTTCCTTGTTGTTCTCAAGTCTGGCATTATAATCAATCACCCTTTCATAGACTTCCAGCGAACCTGCTTCTTCTGCCGCAAAGCTGACATCTAAAGTCCCCATATCTTCAAGAGCTTTGATAATTCTTTCTTTTCTTTCTTTGTTTTGGTTGGAGATAGGGATTATTTCAGCAAGTTTTTCAATATTATCAAGTTCCATAATATTCTCCTTAATGCCAACTATTAGTTGGCATGTGACGTAACTGTCAATTCATTTTCGGCAGACAGGGTGTAAATTCCATTCCATTTTTCCTCCTCAACAATTGTCGCGGGGCGCAAATTTCTTGCCGCAGCAACAGGACTTTTATAATGTAACACTGTGGCAAAAAAGCAGACGCAGACACCCGAAACATCCGACACACCCGAAGAAGCAATTTCTTTAGCGAAGCGATATTTAGACAACGCAAAGCAGACATTGAAGTCCGTGGAAATTGACGAGTATGGTTTGTACCAGGACGCCAAGTATACCAGCAGTGCCTGCGGTGTAGCTTATCTGGGAGCTTTAGCGGCACTCAATGCTTATCTGTTAAAAAAGGGAATACCAAACGACCAATTGCCAGAAAGCAGGGAGGCCTATAATGCCAAGATCAAGGAGGTCAGAAACTCCCAATTGAAAAAGGCTTTGTATGCTTATTATACGCTGTCTTATGATAACCTGCATCTCTTTGGATATTATCGCCACGGGGTTGGCTCCAAAATGATTCGCGAAGGTATGGATGCGGTAAAGCATCTCATTCGCGAGGTAGAAGCCGTTTTGTAATCAACAATTGTCGCGGGGCGGGCCGATACGGTTAAAGATTCATTGTCATCCGTTCAACGGCCCAGCAGAGCAAGAACAAGAATGCTCCATGCCAGGTTCCGGGTCTTGAATAGGTTTTTTTAAGTTCCTTTTTTTATATTTTGGATTCTACCATTTCTATCAACGTATTGACTGCTTTAAATCCAGATTTAATCGTGGGAACACTTACTCCCCCGCGATAATAACCCAAAAGATGCAGGTTCTGGTAAGCAGTTATAAGATTATTCATCAAAGCTTTTTTCATCTGCGGTAAGATGTGGTTAGTGGTAAGTTCTGGTAACCTACTTCTCAAACTTTTTTAAATATCTCACTTTCTCACTTTGTTCAAATGGGTTAAGTATATAACTCAAAAATAAAATGTCAGATTGTTTTTAATCCAGACACGGAAAAACAGGCTTTTCAATGCAGACAGGGGAAAGTATTCCCGGACGGGGCATGCGGCAGCTGGTTCAGGAAAAATTGAGGGAGCTCAAAAAGAAGTTGAAAGGTTAGCTGAAGGGATTTACGATCCAGAGGTTTCCGATTCTTTTCTCCTGCATGTCCTCTGTGTACAGAACCTGGGCTTTTGCCTCGAGCGCACTGGCTATGTGCATTTTATCGTACCAGGAAAAGTTTTCTTTTTCCAGAGTGTAGGTCTTGCGAATGGTCTGCATATCTATGGGGATAATTTCTTCATCCAGATTTTCAAGAATATTCGTATGCGCTTTGCGCACTTCTTCTAAGGATGCCTTATAGTATTTCGTCAACGAATTGGCTGTTTCATTCAATGCAATAATCGATGTAATGCGAACGTAATTAGGATTGCCAAAAAAAAGTTCTTGGGCAATCCAGATCTTTCTAAGTACTTCCGGTGTAGGTTTTCCATCTATCATGTCGCGTTTAGAAATATTTTCCAAAGCGTATATGATAACGTTTGTATCAAAATACTTTCGCATTCTATCGATCCATTTTGACTTTGTTTCCCTGGATATTGATATTCAGGTTATCTAACTTTTTATTGAGACTTCGTGAAGCATCAAAAAAAATTAGTGCGTCGTGCAGTATTTCGTCCGGGGTCTCGTCATATTTGTTTAGAATCTTCTCCAAGAGTTTCGATGTTCCCCGTTTAACGTCTATTTTCATTTCTACAATTTCTTCATCTGATTTGCGTGCCATGGTGGAAATATGTACAGCCTTTTGGTGGGTGTCCAGCCGTTTTGTTTCTGCTTCAGAATACCCCCCCGTTGACTTTTCAAAATCATGTGTTAGAACCTTGGCTGAAATGAGAACACATGACAGATTCAATTCAAACAAAAGCAAATGCTCTGATCGAGGATCTGGAGAGCCATCGCTCGGAAACGGGCGATGTGTATGAAGATGCTGCGCTGCGCCAAAGCCCACGCCTTTCACCATGGCTCTTCGCAAAACGGTGGCCAGTTGGCGATGCTTTCCAAGCTTTCGGCGAAAAAATATGTGCGAGGATTGACGCTTCATT